>NZ_JBHXKA010000045.1:0-61190 GCF_042722885.1 Streptomyces sp. NPDC058401 | reverse complement strand
TGGGGCGCCCCGTCCCGCGCCGCGCGCGCCTCCCCCCGCCCCCCCGCGCGCCCCCCGGGGGCGGGGGCCCCCGGGGGGCCCCCCCCCCCCCCCCCCGCGGCCCGGTCCGAAGTCCTCGTCCTGATGGTGCCGTTCGACAGCGTCCAGGGGCTGCTGCCGCAGGAGGCCGTACGGGACACCGTGCTGGTGGACGCCACCAATGCGTTCAACGGCCCGGGCGAGGCCCGGGACTTGGGCGGCCGGGGATCCAGCGAACTCGTCGCCGAATGGTATCCGGACACCCGGATCGTGAAATCCCTGAACACCATGCATTTCGAGACGCTCGCCGTCGCCGGCACCGCGCAGGGCCCGCGTCTGGCCCATTTCACGGCGGGCGACGACGGGAAAGCCAAGGAAATAGTCGCGGGAATCATCACGGATCTCGGATTCGCTCCCGTGGACACCGGCCCGCTGCACTCCGGAGGAATTCTCCAGCAGCCCGGCGGGCCCCTCTTCAACCGGCCGCTCACGGAAGCGCAGGCGCTGGCATGGACCTCTCACTGAACGTCAACGGAAGACCCGAGCAGTTCTCGGCGCAGCCGAACGAACTGCTCGTGGAACGGCTCCGCGACGGCCTCGGGCTGACCGGCACCAAGGTCGGCTGCGACACCGGCCAGTGCGGTACCTGCGTCGTCCGGCTCGACGGCCGCTCCGTCAAGAGCTGCCTGATCCTCACCGCGGCGGCCGCCGGCTCCGCGGTGACCACCATCGAGGGGGTCACCACCCCCGGCGGTGAACTGAACGGCCTCCAGGAAGCCCTGCGCGAGGAACACGGCACCCAGTGCGGCTTCTGCACCCCCGGCATGGTCATGGCCCTGGGTGAACTGGTCGACAGTACTGCCGGCCGCGAGGCGCCCACCGAGCCCGAGATCCGCGAATGGCTCACCGGCAACCTGTGCCGCTGCACCGGCTACCACAGCGTCGTACGAGGAGTGCAGCGCGCCTGCTCCGCGGCCCGCGCGCAGGTGCCCGTGGAGCAGGGCGCCGCGCAGCCGGCCACCGCCGCCGCGTCCGGACAGGAGGGGTGAGGGAGATGACCGCAGTCACGGGGGAGACCCCGCTCCAGGCGCCGGTCCAGGGCAACGGCCTGCTCGGGCAGCCGCTGGACAGCCGTGAGGATCCGCAGCTGCTGCGCGGCGAAGCCACGTACGTGGCCGACATCGACCTGCCCGGCACCGCCCACATGGCGATCCTCGGCAGCCCCGTCGCCCACGCGAAGGTCCTGTCCATCGACACCAAGGCCGCCGAGCAGCTGCCGGGCGTCCTGAAGGTGGCCACCGCGGCCGATTTCACCGACGTCATGCCGCTGCCCTGCATCTGGATACCCGGCGGGGTCGAGAGCCACTTCCCGCCCCACCCCTACGGACTTCCCGGCTCCCGCCCGGTGCTCTCCGGCGACACCGTGCGCCACGTCGGCGATCCCGTCGCCGTGGTCGTCGCCGAGACCCCGCGCCAGGCCGCCGCCGCGCTCGCCGCCATCTCCGTCGAGTACGAGCCGCTGCCCGTGGTGACCCGCGCCGACGAGGCCCTCGCCGAAGGCGCCCCCCAGCTCCACGAGGCCGTCCCCGGCAACCTGAACGCGTACTGGACCTGCGGCGACAAGGACCGCACCGACGCGGCCATCGCCGCGGCCGAGGTCACCGTCGAGCTCGACCTGGTCAACCAGCGCACCATCAACAGCCCCATCGAGCCGCGCGGCGCGGTCGGCGACTACAACCCCGTCACCGGCGAGTACACGCTGTACGCCACCACCCAGGGCCCGCACAACCACCGCTTCCTGCTCTCCGCGCTGGTCCTCGGCATCCCCTTCAACAAGCTCCGCGTCGTGGCCCCGACCGTCGGCGGCAGCTTCGGCACCAAGGGGTACCTGTACCCCGACATGCCGCTGGTCCTGCTGCTCTCCAAGGCGCTCGGCCGGCCCGTGAAGTGGGTCGACACCCGCACCGGGCTGATGAACTCCACCGTCCAGGGCCGCGACCACCGCCAGCACGTCACCCTGGCCGGCACCCGCGACGGCCGGATCACCGCCGTGCGCTGCACGAGCTACGCCAACCTGGGCGCCTACCCCTCCACCATCGGCCCCGGCGTGGCCACCGCCCTGATGGGCCGCTCCATCAGCGGCATGTACGACATCGACGCCGCCTTCTGCGAGGTCTACGCCGCCTTCACCAACACCGTCTCGCTCGGCGCCCAGCGCGGCAGCGGGCGCGCCGAGGCCGCGTTCCTGATGGAACGGCTCGTGGACCGCTACGCCTCCGAGATCGGCATGGACCCGGCGGCGGTGCGCCGCAGGAACCTGGTGCCGAAGGAGAAGTTCCCGTACGACAACGGCCTCGGCTGGACCTACGACTCGGGCGACTACCAGCTCAACTTCGACCGGGCGATCGAGCTCTCGGGCTACGCCGACATGCCGGCCCGCAAGACCGAGGCCCGCACCCGCGGCAAACGGCTCGGCGTCGGCATCGCCTCCTACGTGGCGATCTGCGGGGTCGGCCCCTCCACCCGGATGTCCAAGGAGGGCATGCTCGGCGGCACCTGGGAGAGCGCGAACATCCGCGTCCACCCGACCGGCGAGGTCACCGTCACCGTCGGCTCCGCCTCCACCGGCCAGAGCCACGGCACCGTCTTCGCGCAGGTCGCCGCCGACGAGCTCGGCATCGACCCGGCGACGGTCAACGTGTACGAGGGGGACACGCTCAAGGCCCCGTACGGCCAGGGCACTTACGGCTCGCGCTCCTACAGCATGGCCGCGCCGGCCATCGCCCTGACCGCCCGCAAGATCAAGAGCAAGCTGGTCAAGGCCGGAGCCGTCTTCCTCGGCGTGCCCGAGGACAAGGTCGTCTACGCCGACGGCAAGGTCTTCGAAGCGGGTCACGAGGACGACCCGGCGAAAACCAAGACCTTCGCCGAGCTGGCGATGGCCATGTGGTACGGCTGGGGGCTGCCGCCCGAGATCGAGCCGGCCCTCGACGAGACCACCCACTTCGACCCGCCGGACTTCAACTACCCCTTCGGGACGCACGTGGCGGTCGTCGAGATCGACGAACTGACCGGCGAGACCGAGGTGGTGGCCTACACCGCCGTCGACGACGCCGGCAACATCGGCAACCCGAAGATCGTTCTCGGCCAGATCGAGGGCAGTATCCTGCACGGCCTCGGCCAGGCCCTCATGGAGCACGCCGAGTACGACCCGGACGGGCAGCTCGTCAGCCGCGACCTCAACCACTACGCGCTGCCGCGCGCCATCGACGCCCCCTTCTTCACCCTCGACAAGACCACCACGCCCTCCCCGCACAACCCGCTGGGCGCCAAGGGCGCGGGGGAGATCGCCACCGTGCCGCCCGCCGCGGCCGTCGTCAACGCCGTCGTCGACGCCCTGTCCGACCTGGGCGTCCAGCACATCGACATGCCCGTCACCCCCGAGAAGGTCTGGCGCCGCCTGAGAGGGGAAGCCCAGTGATCCTCACCGAGTTCGACTACGTACGCCCCGTCGGCCTCGACGAGGCACTGACCCTGCTGGCCGGCCGGCCCGGCGCCCGGGTGCTCGCCGGCGGGCAGAGCCTGCTGCCCGGTCTGCGCAGCGGAGAGGACCGGGCCTCCCTGCTCGTCGACCTGCGCGGGCTCGAAGAGCTCCGGGGGATCGAGCGGACCCCCGAGGGGATCCGGATCGGGGCGCTGACCACCCTGGCCGAACTGGCCGCCGACCCGCTGATCCTGGCCGAGGCGCCGGAACTCGCCGCCGCGGCCCGCGCCAACGGCGACCCCCAGGTCCGCAACCTCGGCACGGCCGGCGGGAACCTCGCCGCCACCGGCCGGGCCACCGACCTGCCCGTCGCGGCCATCGCCGCCGGAGTCACGGCCGAACTGGCCGGCCCCGGCGGGGTGTCGACGCTCACCGCCGAGGAACTGGCCGCCTCCGGCGTCCCGGCGGGTACCGTCGTCACCGCCCTGCTCGTCCCCGCCGCCGGACGCTCCGGCGCCTTCGAGAAGACCGCCGACCGGGCGACCCGCTACCCGGTCTGCGCCGTCGCCGCACGCATCACCCCCGACGGGCCGCGCATCGCGGTCACCGGGGCCACCGCCCGCCCGCTGCGGCTGCGCGGGGTCGAGGAACGCATCGGCGGGGGCCCGTACACCACGGAGAACGTGCTCGCGGCCTTCCGCGCCGAGCCCAGGGAGCTGTTCGTCCCGGGGCGCGGCACCTCGGCCGAGTACCTCGGCCACCTCGCGGGCGTACTCACCGCCCGCGCGCTCACGAGGGCCGTGCAGGCACCCGCCTGACCGCCCACAACGGGGGAGTTGAAGCAGTGGAACCGTTGCCCACGACAGCACGGACCGCGCCGTCCGCGACCACCACGGGGGTCCCCTTGCGTCCAGCCGCCGGCGCCGCAGACGCAACCGGAAACTCCGGTTTCTGGGTGGTGGGCGCGGTCCTCGTCCTGCTGATGCTCTCCTCCTCCGTCCCCTCCGCCCTCTACGTGCTCTACCAGCAGGAGTGGGGCCTGTCCTCCGGCATGATCACGGTGGTCTTCGCCCTGTACGCCGTCACCGTGCTCGCCGGACTCCTGCTGTTCGGCTCGCTGTCCGACACCCTCGGCCGGCGGCCCGTACTCGCCGCCGGGCTGGTCCTCGCGATCGTCTCCATGGGGCTGTTCGCCTCGGCCCAGGGGCTCGGCCTGCTCCTCGCCGCCCGCGCCGTGCAGGGGCTCGCGGTGGGCCTGGCCACCGGGGCCATGGGCGCCGCCCTGCTGGAACTCAGCCCAGGCTCCCGGCCCGCGCTCGGCGCCCAGGTCAACAGCGCCGGGCCGACCGTGGGCATCGGCCTCGGCGGCCTCGGGGCGGGGCTGCTGGTGCAGTACGCGCCCGCCCCGACCGTCCTGACCTACCTCCTGCTGGTCGCGGCCTTCGCCGGCTGCCTGGTCGGCGTGGCCCGGATGGCGGAGAGCGCCCCGGGGCGGGCGGCCGGCGGCGGGCCGGGGGCGGGGGCAGCCGGTGGCAGCCGGTTCAAGATCACCCCGCACCGGATCCACATCCCCGCCGCCGCGCGCGGCCGCTTCGCCGTGCTGATCCTGACCATCGTCGCCGTCTGGTCGGTCGGCGGCTTCTACCTCTCGCTCGGCCCGCACCTGGCCCTCTCCCTCATCCAGAGCACCAACTACCTCGTCGGCGGAGCCACCGTGGCCCTCCTCGCCGGAGCCGCCACCGCCGCGCAGCTCCTGCTCGGCCGCACCGAGGCGCTGCGCACCGCCGTCCTCGGACTGCTCGGACTGCTCGGCGGGCTGGCCCTGGTGCTCCTCGCGCTCGGACTCGGCTCGGCCCCCGTGTTCCTGGTGGCCACCGCCGTGCTCGGAGCCGGCTGGGGCGCCGCCTTCCTCGGCTCCTTCCGCGCCCTGAGCGCCCTGGCCGAGCCCGCACACCGGGGCGAACTGACCGCCGCCGTCTACGTGTTCGCGTACCTCGCGATGAGCGTGCCGGCGGTGCTGGCCGGACTGCTCACCAACATCCACGGACTGCACCGCACCTCGGTCGGCTTCATGGCCAGCGTCGCCGCGGTGTGCGTGCTGGCCCTGCTCGCCACCCTGCGGCTGGCCGCCCGCAACCGCACGGAACGGAGCACCGGATGAGCGGGGCCCCGGACACCGCCGCGCTGCGCACCGCCCTGCGCGGGCTGGAGATCTTCGAGGGCCTCACCGGGGAACAGCTGGACTGGCTGGTCTCGGTCTCCGAGCCCCGGGTGCTCGCCGACGGCGAGGTCCTCTTCCGGGACGGGGAGGAGGCCACCGGCTTCCACGTCCTGCTCTCCGGGGGTCTGGTGGTGACCAAGGTCGTCGACGGCCGCGAGGAGGTCCTGACCCGGCACTCCACCGAGGAGGAGAGCGCGGCAGCCGAGGAGCACGACGGCAAACCCTCCGCCGCACACCGGTTCACCGGCGAACTGCCGCTGCTGACGGACGGGGCGTACGTGGCCACGGCCGCGGCGAGCGGCCCGGCCACCACCGTGGTGGCGTACGCGAAGCCGGTCTTCTTCGAGATGCTGACCCGCTGCCACGGGGTGGCCGCCGTACTGATCCCCGTACTGGCCTGGCGCATCAAGTCCTCCGAGGTCCAGGCCCGCAAACGGGCCACCGTCGAAGCGCTGGGCACCCTGGCGGCCGGCCTCGCGCACGAGCTGAACAATCCCGCCGCCGCCGTGGCCCGGGCCGCGCAGGAACTGGCCCCCGCCCTGGACCAGCTCACGCGCACCGCCCAGGCCTGGGGCGCGGCCGCCACGGACGCCGAGCGCTCGGTGTTCGACCAGCTCGCCGAGGAGCTGGACAAGGCGGCGCCGCCGGTGGTCACCGATCCGCTGGCCCAGGCGGACGCGGAGGAGGAGATCGCCGACTGGGCCGAGGAAGCGGGTGCGGAGCGGGCGGGGCTGCTCGGCTCGGGGGTCTCCGACCTCGGACTGGACCTGGGCGGGCTGCTGGAGCGCCTGGAGGGGATCGGCGAGCCGGCCCTGCCCGCGGCCCTGGACCATCTGGCGGCCCTCCTGGAGATCCGCTCGCTCGCCGCGGAGCTGCGGGCGGCCGGTCCGCGGATCTCCCAACTCGTTTCGGCGACCCGGGATTACGCCAATCTCGACCGGGCTCCCGAGCAGCGCTTCGCGGTGACCGACGGACTGGAGAACACCCTGGTCGTGCTGCGTTCCAAGCTCGGGGGGATCGGGATCGTGCGCGCGTACGACCCGGACCTGCCCGAACTGACGGGCTATCCGAGCGAGCTGAACCAGGTGTGGACCAACCTGGTCGACAATGCCGCGGCCGCCATGGAAGGGGCCGGCACCCTCACCCTGCGCGCCCGGGTCGAAGGCGTCTGCATGGTGGTGGAGATCGCCGACACCGGCTCGGGCATCCCGGAGGAATCCCTGCCGAGGATCTTCGAACCCTTCTACACGACCAAGGACGTGGGGAAGGGCACGGGCCTCGGCCTGCACCTCAGCTACCGCATCGTGACCCAGCGCCACCACGGCTCGATCACGGCCCGCTCGCGTCCGGGGGAGACCCGGATGACCGTCCGGCTGCCGCTGTCCGGGACCGATCCGTCCTGCGCCGTGCCGGCCGTACCCATGGTTCCCACCGCTCCGACCCCATCGAAGAGCTGAAACCGAAGAGCCGAAACCGAAGAGCTGAAACCGAAGAGTTGAAAGGGAGTCGACATGCCCAAGTACGACATCTCCACGCTGCACCCGGTGTTCGTCCGGCAGATGGACGCGCTCGCCGCCCTGGACATCGAGGCGGTCATGAAGAACTACACCGACGACGCGGTGCTGTTGCGCTTCGAGGGCGTCTCCGTCGGCATCGACGCGGTGCGCGAGACCTTCACCGGGTACCTGACGGTGAAGCCCACCCTGGTGGAGCTTCAGGAGTACGTCGAGACCGACGACACGATCTTCTACCGGGCGATCATGAACCTGAACGGGGAACCGGAGCACGCGTTCGGGACGCTCGTGGTCCGCGATGGCCGGATCTGGCGCCAGACCGCGGGATTCGGCGGCTGATTGCGGAAATCTGGGTAGCGTGTGCGGGGAGGGTGGGGATCTGCACCCTCCCCGTATGTGCGACAGCCGTAGATATATGCAAGAAGCGTGAAGGGGAGGTCATGGAATCGGAAACCGGCCGGGTCGAGGCATTCAGTGACGGCGTATTCGCGGTCATCATCACCATCCTTGTCCTGGAATTGAAAGTTCCGGAAGAAACCGGATCCGACTTCTGGCACGGAGTCCGCGAGCAGTGGCCGCACTACGCCGCCTATGTGGTGAGTTTCCTCATCATCGGCGTGATGTGGGTGAACCACCACACCATCTTCAGTCACATCAAACGGGTCGACCGCCCCTTGCTGTTCCTGAACCTCCTGGTGCTGATGGTCGTGTCGGTGGTCCCCTACACGACCAATGTGCTCGCCGAACACCTCATGGAGGAAGGCGGATCGGCCAACGCGGCGGCCGTCCTCTACAGCCTGCTCACCGTGGCCTACGCCCTGGCCTTCCTGGCCTTCTGGTGGTACGTCACCCGGGTCGGACACCTCTTCCACGACCAGGTGGACAAGGAGGGCGCCCGAGCCACCAGGGTCCGCTTCGGTCTGGGTGCCATCGCCTACCCATTGACCGTCGTCCTGGCCTTCGTCTCCGCTCCGCTCACTCTCGTCGCCCACTTCCTGATCGCGCTCTACTATGCGGCGAACCAGATCCCCATCCCCCTCGTGGTAGAGGAAGAGCGGCTCGAAACTGCCAGCGACCTCAGGAAGTAGCCGCAGGGACCTACGGCCGTTCTCCGCGGTCAAGTAGGGTAATGGATCTAGCTGGTCGCGGGGGAGGCCCAGATGGCTCGCGTAAGCCTGCCGGAGGAATCCACGAAGGAAATCTCCGAATTGATCGACGTACTGATCTCGCTCTTCTTCGAGTCCTTACCCCGGCGGGACCAGCGAAACTGGGCCCGCGTTTACCTGAACGGCCTGGTGCGGACCAACGGCAAGAAAACAATTCGTAACATTGCCGGAACCGGGGCCAGTTCCGTCGAGCAGAGCCTCCAGCAGTTCATCAGCAAGTCCCCCTGGGACTGGACCCCCGTCCGCCGCTCCCTCGCCCAGCACCTCGAACGCACCGCGCAGCGCCCGCTGGCCTGGGTGGTGCAGCCCATGGTCATCGAGAAGGCCGGCGACCGATCGGTGGGCGTGGGGCGGCAGTTCGTCCCGCAGCTGGGCCGCACCGCCAACTGTCAGCAGGCCAGCGGAATCTGGCTCACCTCCAGCGATGCCGGCTTCCCCGTCGAATGGACCCTCACCCTCCCCGGGCCCTGGACGGCGGAACTCCTGCGGCGCCGACGGGCCGGGATCCCCGACACGGCCCGCTCGCTCACCCCCGCCCAGGACGCGGTACACGCGGTCCAGCGGATGGCCGCCACCTGGCAACTCCAGCGCAGGCCCGTGGTGATGGAAGTCTCCAACAGCGAACTGCCCCAGTGCATCGAATCGTTCGCCATGCAGGACATCCCCTTCGTATTCAAAGTGGACGGCACCCTGCCCGTCTCCTTCGGCGGGGCCGGCCGGCACAAACCCGGCCCGCACACCGCGCCGGCCCGCGAGCTCATCGACTCCCTGCGCTCCCAGCGGCGCGTCGTCGAATGGACCCGGCACGGCCGCGCCGAAGGAGCGGTCACCCTGCTCACCTCGGCCGCCATCTTCGCCACCCCCGGCGAGGACCGCCTCGTACCGGCCCCGCCCACCCCGCTGCTGCTCGTCGGGGCCTGGACCGAGGCGGCCATGCTGCCCTCGGAGTTCTGGATCACCAACATAGGAGACCGGCCGCTCGCGCAGCTGTTCCTCCTCGCCAAACTCACCGACCGGGTCGCGCTCGACTTCACCGAGGTCTGCGAACCCGCCGGGATCCGCGATTTCGAGGGCCGCTCCTTCCGCGGCTGGCACCACCACGCCACCCTCGCCAGCGTCGCCCACGCCGCGATGCTGCTCGGCGCCCGCGGACGGGGCCCGAACGCGTCGCTGCCCGAGCCGTACCCCGGCCAGGCCCGCACCGCCCCCGCCCGTGCGGTCGCCGCCGCACACGCCGCCGGACCCACCGTCCTGCCTCCCAGACCGGTCATCCCCGGGCAGAGCCCGCGCCGCGAGTACATCCGCTGATGCTCGACATCGCCGAAGAGCTACGCGCGTGGTGCGCCGCCGGCCAGGACTTCGCGGTGGCCACGGTGGTCGCCGTCAGCGGCAGCGCCCCGCGCGGTCCGGGGGCCTCGCTGGCCGTCGACACCGGGGGCACCGCGCTCGGCTCCCTCTCCGGGGGCTGCGTGGAATCCGCGGTGCACGAGCTGTGCCTGGAGGCGATCACGTCCGGGCAGAGCAGCGTGCACCGCTTCGGATACAGCGACGACGACGCCTTCGCGGTAGGGCTGACCTGCGGGGGAGTCCTCGACGTCCTGATCACCCCGGTGCGCTCGCAGGACCCCGTGCGGCCCGTCATCGCAGCCGTGCTCGACGCGGCCTGCGGCGGCGCCCGCTCCGCGCTGGGCCGGGTCGTCCGCGGGGCGCCGGAGCAGCTGGGCCGGGCCATCGCCGTGCACGCCGACGGCTCCTACGAGGGCCGCCTCGGCGGGGGCGCCGAACTGGACCGGGCCGCCGCCGAGCGGGTCCGGGGCTGGCTCGCGGCCGGCCGCACCGGCACCGCCGAGCTGGGCACGGCGGGCGGGCTCTGCGGGCAGCCGCTGACCCTGCTCGTCGAATCGGCCGCCGAACCGCCCCGGCTGCTGGTCTACGGGGCCATCGACTTCGCCGCCGCCCTCACCCGGATCGGCGCCTTCCTGGGCTACCGGGTCACGGTGTGCGACGCCCGGCCCGTCTTCGTCACGGCCGCCCGGTTCCCCGACGCCGACGAGGTGGTCGTGGACTGGCCGCACCGGCACCTGGCCGCGGAATGGGAGGGGGGCCGCCTGGATTCCCGTACGGCGGTCTGCGTCCTGACCCACGACGCCAAGTTCGACGTCCCGCTCCTGAGCCTCGCCCTGCGGCTGCCCCTCGCGTACGTGGGAGCCATGGGCTCGCGCCGCACCCACGAGGAGCGGTCCCGGCGGCTGCGGGCCCAGGGAGTGCCGCCGGCCGCGCTGGCCCGGCTGCGCTCACCGATCGGCCTGGACCTCGGCGGGGCGACCCCCGAGGAGACCGCGCTCGCCATCGCCGCCGAGTTCACGGCCGTACGGTACGAGGGAACGATTCTCCCGCTGGCCTGGAGCCAGGGCGCCGTCCACGGCCGGGCGACGGACCCGCCGGCGCCCGCCCCGCGGGCCAAGGTCCCGTAGAAGATCCCGCAGAAGGTCCCGTAGGAACCGACCATCCGGCCCCAAATGTCCTGGACGATCGGCCGGGGCGGTGTGAACTCCAGGTCGTGTGAGAATGAAGTACGTGCGTTCCTCGACTGCCCTGTCGGGGTCACCTCCGAACGACTGGGATGTTCAGCACGTGCGTTTTCTCAATGACCTGAAGCCGCCGTACGACCTGACGTACGACGATGTGTTCATGGTGCCGAGCCGCTCCGCGGTGGGTTCCCGCCAGGGCGTCGACCTTTCCGCGCCCGACGGCACCGGCACCACCATTCCGCTGGTCGTGGCCAACATGACCGCCATCGCCGGCCGCCGGATGGCCGAGACGGTCGCCCGCCGCGGCGGCATCGTCGTCATCCCGCAGGACATCCCGATCGACGTCGTCACCGACGTGATCTCCTGGGTGAAGACCCGCCACCTCGTGCTCGACACCCCGATCACGCTGGCCCCCACCCAGACCGTCGCCGACGCGCTGTCCCTGCTGCCCAAGCGCGCACACGGCGCCGGCGTCGTCGTCGACGCGGACGGCCGCCCGGTGGGCGTCGTCACCGACCACGACCTGACCGGTGTGGACCGCTTCACCCAGCTCTCCGAGGTCATGTCCAAGGAGCTCCTGCTCCTCGACGCCGACATCGACCCCCGCGAGGCCTTCACCAAGCTCGACTCCGGCCACCGCAAGCTGGCCCCCGCCGTCGACAAGGACGGCAAGCTCGTCGGCATCCTCACCCGCAAGGCCGCGCTGCGCGCGACCCTGTACACCCCGGCGACCGACGCCAACGGCAAGCTGCGCATCGCCGCCGCCGTCGGCATCAACGGCGACTTCGTGGCCAAGGCCAAGCAGCTGCTCGACGCGGGCGTGGACACGCTCGTCATCGACACCGCGCACGGCCACCAGGAATCGATGATCAGCGCGATCAAGGCCGTCCGCGCCCTCGACCCGCAGGTCCCGATCGTGGCCGGCAACATCGTCGCCGCCGAGGGCGTCAAGGACCTGATCGACGCCGGCGCCGACATCATCAAGGTCGGTGTGGGCCCCGGCGCCATGTGCACCACCCGCATGATGACCGGCGTGGGCCGCCCGCAGTTCTCCGCGGTGCTGGAATGCGCCGCCGAGGCGAAGAAGCACGGCAAGCACGTCTGGGCCGACGGCGGCGTCCGTCACCCGCGCGACGTGGCGATGGCGCTGGCCGCCGGCGCCTCGAACGTCATGATCGGCTCCTGGTTCGCCGGTACGTACGAGTCCCCGGGCGACCTCCAGCAGTCGGCCGACGGCCGCCTGTACAAGGAGTCCTTCGGCATGGCCTCCGCCCGCGCGGTCCAGAACCGCACCTCGGAGGAGTCCTCCTACGACCGCGCCCGCAAGGGCCTCTTCGAGGAGGGCATCTCCACCTCGCGGATGTTCCTGGACCCGGCCCGCCCGGGCGTCGAGGACCTGATCGACTCGATCATCGCGGGCGTCCGCTCCTCCTGCACCTACGCCGGTGCGGCCTCCCTCGCGGAGTTCGAGGAGAAGGCCGTCGTCGGCATCCAGTCCGCGTCGGGCTACGCCGAGGGCAAGCCGCTGCACGCCAGCTGGAGCTAGTCCCCTTCACCACCACTGCGCCGGGGTCCCCATGGGCCCCGGCGCAGTGCTGTCCGCCGCCCGTCCGAGTGCCGCCCCTCCGAGTGCCGCCCGTCCGTGTGCGGCCCGTACGAGTGCTGCGCTAGCGCCCCGGCCCAGACTGTCGACCGCCGACGACGCGTCGCGCTGCCCCAGGCCGTGGAAAGGTGGAGACAGGTGGACACATTCAGCCGAGACTTCGGGCGGACCTCCGTCGTTCCTCCCGGGGCGGTGGTGCGGGAGGACGAGGGCGAGACCGTGGCGCGGGCGATGCGCGAGGCGGCCGAGGCGGGCCGGGACATGACCGTGCGCGGAGCCGGCCGCTCGACCAACGGCCAGACGCTTTCCCCCGGGGTGGTCATCGACAACTACCGGCCCGACGCCACGCCGCGGTTCGTCGGCAACGGGCACCTCGTAGAGGCCCCGAGCGGGATCACCTGGCTCGAACTGGAGAAATGGCTGAACCGGCACGGCCGCTCCAATCCCGTCCTCCCCAGCTACCTCGACATCACGGTGGGCGGAAACCTCTCCATCGGCGGATTCGGCCTCGCGTCCTGCCGTTCCGGCATCCAGAGCGACCAGGTGCACGAGATCGAGCTCGTCGACGGGACGGGCCGCTCGCGCCGGTGCTCCGACCGCGAGAACCCCGAACTGTTCCGCTACGCCCTCGGCGGCCTGGGCCAGGTGGGGTTCATCAAGAAGGTGATCCTCAAGACGGTTCCGTACCGGCCCGTCACCCGTGCGGCCAGGATCGAGCACACCGGACTGGCCGACCTCACGGAGTTCATGAGGAACGGCGTGCAGGAGCCGTGGGTGTCGAGCTTCTTCGGCATGTACGACCGGGCCGCCTGGTACTCGCACGTGTCGCTCACCGACGACGCACCCGCGCCCGCGGACCCGGCGCAGGAGTTCCAGGTCCCGGACTACATGCTCTTCAGCCACGGCGAGACCGCGAAGCACCTCGACCACCTGCTCGAAGGGGACTCCCACGCGAACATGTGGGTGGACCACATCTTCGACGAGGAGGGCTTCGGGCTCTTCACCAAGAAGGTGGAGGGCCTGCTCGACGAGTATCCGCTCTCCGAAACCCTGGTCGCCCTGTACTTCCTGGTGATCCGGCGCCCCCAAGGGGCCACGCCCTTCGTCCTGGCGCCCGTGGTCGACGCCCCCGTCCAGTACCTGATCGGCATCTTCACGGCCGCCGGGACCGATGACGACCGCGGGATCTCCGAGACCAGGCGCGTCCTGCGGGAACTGCTCGAAGCCTGCGCGGAGGCGGGCGGCCGCCCGTACCTCTACGGCACCCACGACTTCGACACGGACCTGCTGGAGCGCATCTACGGAGCCCCGGCCCTCCAGCGCCTGCGGGAACTGCGCGAGGAGCACGCGCTGACCCACTTCGCCCGCCGCGCCTTCGGCGACGTACGGCCGTAGGACCTCGCCGTCCCCGCCGCTCCCGCTGTCCCCGCCGCTCCCGCCCGTGGACCGACGGGCGGGGGCAGGGGTCCGGTGCCACGCTGGTCGTACTCGATCCGCGAAAGGCACTCGTCATGATCACCACTGACTTCGTCCCCGGCTCCCCCTGCTGGCTCGACCTCGGCGTACCCGACGTCCCCGCGGCCTCGGCCTTCTACGGAGCCGTCCTCGGGTGGGACTACGAGTCCATGGGCGAGGGGGAGGACATGGAAGGCGGCATGTTCCGGAAGGACGGGAAGATCGTCGCCGGGCTGGGCAAGCTCACCGAGGAGGGCGCCCGCCCGGCCTGGATGATCTACTACAGCGTCCCCGACGCCGAGGCCGCGACCCGGGCCGTCGAAAGCGCCGGCGGCACCGTCCGGGTGGCGCCGAGGCAGCTCGACGCCTGGGGCACGATGGCGCAGTACAGCGACCCGCTGGGGGGCCAGTTCGCCGTCTGGCAGCCCGGGGACAACAAGGGCGTCGACCTCGTGGACCAGCCGGGATCCCTGTCCTGGACCGAGCTGTACACGAGCGACGCCACGGCCGCCCGGGAGTTCTACGGGACCGTCTTCGGCTGGCAGTTCAGCGATATGCAGATGCCGGGAGGCGGGGGCACGTACACCCTGATCACCCCCGCCGGGCAGCCCGAGGGCAGCATGCAGGGCGGCCTCATGGAACTCTCCGCCGAGGACCTCGCCGTGGCGGGCGGACGGCCGTACTGGCACCCGGTCTTCCACGTCACCGACTGCGACGCGGCCGTCGCCGAGGTCACCGCGCGCGGCGGCAGCGTGCAGATGGGACCCGCGGACGCCGAGGGCGTCGGCCGCCTCGCCGTCTGCCTCGACCCGTCGAACGCCGACTTCGTGGTGCTGACCCCGTCCCAGGGCTGAGCTCCCGGCCCTTATTCTCCGCGGCCCCGCCCGCCGTCCTGCCGGACGGTGGGCGGGGCCGTTCGCGTACCGCCCTGCCCGACGTCGCCGTTCGCGTACCGCCGCGCCCGCCGTCGCGCCCCGCGGGCGACCGTTCACCGACGGGGGACGACCGGTGGGCGCAGGGTGCGCAGGGATACGTCAGACGGCGGATAACTCCGCGCGCGCGATCCGGCACGCTCGGTGCACACCGAGCCGCACACCGAGCCGCACCCCCACCCGGAAGGGGCAGCCCATGTCGCCCATGTTCGCGACCGCCGGCACCGTCACGGTCAGCCGCCGCCGCACCGACTCCCACGCCCTCGCCCGGCTGGAGCGGGAACACGGCAAGGCGCTCCACGGATTCCTCCTCGGCCTCACCTTCGGTGACCGCCACCGGGCCGAGGACCTCGTCCAGGAGACCCTGTTCCGAGCCTGGAAGCACCCCGAAGCCCTGGAGAGCGGCGCCCACTCCTCCATGCGGCCCTGGCTCTACACCGTCGCCCGCCGCGTGGCCATCGACGCCCGCCGGGCCCGCCTGTCGCGCCCGGCCGAGGTCGGGCCCGACGGGCTGGAGCAGTCGCCCGCCGACGAGGACCGCACCGAGCGGTCCGTCGCCGTCCTCGACGTCCGCGAGGCCCTGCGATTACTCAGCCCCGATCACCGGGCCGTGCTCCTGCTCATCTACTTCCGCGGAGCCAGCGTCTGCGAGGCCGCCGAAGCGCTCGGGATACCCGCCGGCACGGTCAAATCCCGTACCTACTACGCCCTGCGGGCCCTGCGCGCCCTCCTGCCCGGCTACGATGACGGCCACTTCGGCCCGTGAACGGACCTCCAGCTTCCCCAGGATGTGCGAGACGTGGGTCTGCACGGTCCGGCGGGACAGGAACAGCGCCGAGGCGATCTCCGGATTCGTACGGCCCCGCGCGACCAGCAGCGCCACCTTCAGCTCCGCCGGAGTCAGCGCCTCCCACCCCCGCGCCGGCCGCCGCCGGGACGCCCGGCTGCCCCGCCGCACCCCCAGGCTCCGCAGCCGTGCGTCGGCCCGGGCGATGTCCCACCGGGCGCCGAGCAGCTCGTACGAGGCCACCGCGCCGGTCAGCGCCGACCGCGCGCCCGGCAGGTCCCCGTGCCAGGCCCGGGCCACCGCCAGATCCTCCAGCGTCTGGCCCGCCACCAGCCCGCCCCGCGCCAGCGCCGCCGTCTCCGCCAGCAGCTCCGGGTCCTGCGCGAACAGCCCCCGGCAGCGCAGCAGCGCCAGCGCCGGACCCGGCTGCTCCGGCAGGGCCGCCGCCGTGCGGGCGCAGGCCGCCACCGCCGACCGGGCCGCCTCGGTGTCCCGGCCCTCCAGCGCGAGCCGGACGGCCTCCGACAGCGCCCAGGGACGGTCGAAGGCCACCGCCTCGTCCACCCCGTCCTCCAGCGCGGGCAGCAGTGCCTCCAGTGCCTCGCGGGGGCTCCCGTCGCGCTCCGCCAGCAGGGCGCGGGCCAGCAGCACGTGCGCGAGGTGCCGGCGGGCCGCGGGCGGCTCGTACGCCTCCGGGCCCAGTACGGCCAACTGTGCCCGAGCCGCCTCCTGTTCGCCCCGGTGGCCCAGGATCAGGGCGCGCAGCCCGCCGGTCAGCACCGGCAGCCAGCCGTCCGAGACGGGCATGCCCTGCGCCCGGGCCAGACCGGCCAGCGCGGAGTCCCAGTCGCCGAGCCGGTAGCGGAGATCGGCCAGCAGTGCCTCCGTGACCACGAGCCGGCCCGTGGAACCGGTCCGGGCCGCCAGCTGCCGGGCCTCGCGCAGCGCCGCCGCGGCGGCGTGCGGCTCGTCGAACCGCAGATGGCCCTCGGCCTGGTTGGCGAGCAGCAGCAGCCGCATGTCGTTGGCGGCCGGGCTGCGGCGGGCGTGCGCGATCCCGGCCGCCACGTGGCGCAGCGACTCCCGGCCCCGGTTCAGGTGGAACAGCGCGAAGGACATGGCGTGTTCGGCCTCCGCGCCGCACAGCGGATCGCCGAGCAGCCGCGCCCGCGCGACCAGCGGCCCGGCCAGCGCGTACGCCTCCTCCGGCCGGTGCAGATCGGCCAGCGCCAGGACCCGGCACGCCTCCAGCCGCAACCGCAGCCCCGCGCCCGGGACTTCTTCGGCCAGCGCCTCCTCCGTGACCTCCAGGGAGCGGGCCATGTCCCCCTGGATCATCAGCGCCGACACCAGCTTGAAGGAGAGCCCGGCCCGCCGCCCGGGATCCTGCGCCCGCTCCCGCAGCGTGCGGAGCAGCTCCACCGACTCGGGCCGCCGCAGCATCAGCGCCGCGTCGGCGAGCCCGTCCTCCAGGGCCTCCCGGTAGGGACTCCCGGTCCGGCCGGGCGGCTGCTCCGCGACCTGTTCCACGGCCTGGCCCAGCAGCGCGGCCGCCGCCTCGGGCGCCACCGCGACCAGGGCCTGCGCCGACTCCGCGGCCCACCGCACCGCCCACGGATCCAGCACCCCGCCGGCCAGCAACTGCCCCGCGGTGCGGGCGGGATCGAGCCCGGCCTCGGCGAAGGCCCGCGCGGCGTCCTGGTGCAGCACGCCGCGGGCGGCCCGCGGCAGCTCCGCGTACAGGGCCAGCCGCACGGCCGGCTGCCGGAACCGCAGGGCCTCGCCGTCGGTCTGGCCGCCGGTCTGGCCGCCGGGTGCGGGCGGGCCGGGTGCGGGCGGGCTCGGCGGGAGCCCGGTGGGCAGGGGGCCGGGGTGTAGGGGACCGGGGTGGAGGGGGCCGGGGTGCAGTGGGCCGGCCTCCAGTACCCCGGTGAGGAGGGGGGTCTCCAGGTCCGCGAGCAGGTCCCGGACGGGGAGCGTGCGTACGAGGGCCAGCTCGCGCGCCGTGAAGGCCGGTCCGAGCAGCGCCGCGTGCCGGAGCGTGGCCAGGGCCCCCGCGGGAAGCCCGCCCAGCTCCCGGGTCACCGCCTCCGGAGGATCCGGTAACTCCCCGACGGGGAGGGTAAGTTCCGCGGAGCCCGGCCGGACCTCGATGATCCCGGACCAGTGGGCGAGCAGCTCCCGCAGCAGCCGGGGATTGCCGCCCGCGTGCCCGGCGGCCTCCCGCAGCCGGGGGCCGGGCTCCGCGCCCAGCACCTCGCGCACCAGCGCGGCCGACTCCGCCCCCGTCAGCGGCTCCAGCCGGAGCGTCCGCCCGCCCGGCCCGCCGCCCAGGGAGGCGCACAGCTCCTCCACCTCCGCCCGCCGGGGCAGCCGCCGCCGGGCCGCCACGAGCAGCAGCGGCAGCCGCTGCGCAGCGCGCGCGAGGTGGCGCCACAGCAGCAGGGAGGCCGGATCCGCCCACTGGAGGTCGTCCAGGGCCAGGAGCAGCGGCCGCCGCGCACACCACTCCTCCACATCGGCCGCCAGCAGGTCCACGGCCGCCAGCAGCGCCCCGCCCGGCTCGGCCGACCGGGCCGCCTCCCGGAGCAGGGCCAGCGCCCGGGCCCGCCCGGGGCCGGAAGGATGCAGGCAGTCCAGGGCGGCGCGCAGCGGAAGTCCGGTGCCCAGCGCCTCGGCGGCCCCGTACCGGACCCGGCAGCCGAGCGCGGCCGCCTCGGTCAGCGCCTCGCGCAGGAAGAAGGTGCGGCCCGCGCCGGGCTCCCCCTCCACGAGCAGGCAGGCTCCGCCGCCCTCCGCACCCGCCCGCACCCATGTCCGCAACGCGTCACGGCAGTCCTCGCGGTGCTGTTCTCGCCCGACCCGCACGTCGGCGATCCCTCCGGTCGTTCGCGCCCCCTCCAGGATGGCAGCTCACGGCCCGCTCAGCGCCGGGGAATTCGGCCAGGTGGGGCCGAACTGTGCACCCCCGCACGGTATTTGGGAATCCGCACCGTTATCTTCATGCCCGCGCCCACACCCGTTTCGATCACGAGCCCGTGACCGTCCCCGTAGACCTGGCGCAGCCGCTCGTCCACATTGGGCAGCCCGATGCCGGAGGAGGAGCCCGGCTGCTCCCCGGCCAGGATCCGGCGCAGCAGGGAAGGATCCATCCCGACGCCGTTGTCCTCGATGGTGATCAGCGCCTCCGCGCCCGCGTCCCGGGCCGCGATGGTGATCCGGCACTCCTCGGTGGAGTCCTCCAGCCCGTGCTTGACCGCGTTCTCCACCAGCGGCTGCAGGCACAGGAAGGGCAGCGCCACCGGCAGCACCTCCGGCGCCACCTGCAAGGTCAGCTTGAGCCGCTCCCCGAACCGGGCCCCGGCCAGGGCCAGGTACTGCTCGATGGACCGCAGCTCCTCGGCCAGCGTGGTGAACTCCCCGTGCCGCCGGAAGGAGTAGCGGGTGAAGTCCGCGAACTCCAGCAGCAGGTCCCGGGCCCGCTCCGGATCGGTGCGCACGAACGAGGCGATCGCCGCCAGGGAGTTGAAGATGAAGTGCGGGGAGATCTGCGCGCGCAGCGCCTTGATCTCGGCCTCCATCAGCCGGGTCCGCGAACGGTCCAGCTCGGACAGCTCCAGCTGCACGGACACCCACCGCGCGACCTCGGTCGCGGCCCGCACCAGCACCGCCGACTCCCGTGACCCGTACGCCACCAGCGCGCCCAGCATCCCGTCCTCGCCGGTCAGCGGGGCGACCACGGCCCACTTGAGGGGGCAGTCGGGCCGCTCGCACTCGGTGCGCACGCTCTGGCTGCGCCCCGATTCGAGCATCACCGCGACCCGGGCCATCGCACGGCGCTCGTGGTGGTCGGCGCCGGGGCCGTCCCAGGCGAGGACGTGTGCGCGGTCCGTCAGGCACAGGGCCTCGGTGCCGAGGAGGGAGCGCAGGCGTTTGGCGGCCTTGCGGGCGGCGTCCTCGGTGAGGCCGGCGCGCAGCGGGGGAGCGGCGAGGGAGGCGGTGTGCAGGGTGTGGAAGGTGGCCCGCTCCACGGGGGTGCCGAGGTCGAGGCCGAGGGCGCGCTCGCCCCGCCGGGCCTGCAGGCGGCCACCGATCCAGCCGAGCCCGAGCAGCAGCGCCCCGCCGGCCGCGCCGAGCACCGAGAGCAGTGCTCCGGTCATGGTGTGCCGCCCTTCGTCGAGAGCAGTGCTCCGGTCGGAGTGCGCCGGGCTCGGCTGTGAGCGGTGCTCCGGGGTGACGCTCCGCCGGCTGCCGTGAGCTGTGCTGCCGTGAGCTGCGCTCCGTCCCTGGAGCAGCGCGCCGAGATCAGAGCGGCGCTCTCGTTCCGGTGTGCCGCTCCGGTCACAGAGCATCGCCCTTTCCGGAGCCGGAGCCGGAGCCCGAGCCCGCGCCCGCGCCCGAGCCGGAGGGCGCGGCGGAGCCGGTCCAGCCCGCTCCCGTGCCCGCTCCTGTGCCCGCAGGCGTGCTCCCGGCCGCGCCGGCCGCGGGGGCCAAGTCCGCCACGTCCTCCGGCAGGTGCAGCCGCGCCAGCGTCGCCGCCGTGCCCGGCGGGATCCGCCCGCGCGTTCCCAGCGACACCAGCACCATCGTCAGGAAACCCAGCGGCACCGACCACACCGCCGGCCAGGCCAGCAGCGTGTTCGCCCACCCCGCCGGAGCCAGCCCGGCCCGCGTCGCCAGCACCGCGCTCAGCGCCGCCCCGCCCCCCGTCACCAGCCCGGCCACCGCCCCCGGCGGCGTCAGCCCGCGCCACCAGATACCGAGCACCAGCAGCGGGCAGAACGACGACGCCGACACCGCGAAGGCCAGCCCCACCGCGTCCGCCACCGGCACCTCCGTCACCGCCACGCTCCCGGCCAGCGGCACCAGGATCGCCACCAGCACCGCGACCCGGAAGCTCCGTACCCCGCGCGAAGGCAGCACGTCCTGGTGCAGCACCCCGGCCACCGCCATCGTCAGTCCCGAAGCCGTGGACAGGAACGCCGCGAACGCGCCCCCCGCCAGCAGCGCCCCCAGCAGCTCCCCGGCGAGCCCGCCCACCACCCGGGCCGGCAGCACTAGGACCGCCGCGTCCGCCTCCCCGGTCAGGGCCAGCTCCGGGGCGTAGATGCGGCCCAGGGCCCCGTAGACCGGCGGCAGCAGGTAGAACGCGCCGACCAGGCCGAGCACCACCAGCGTGGTGCGCCGCGCCGCCCGGCCGTTCGGGCTCGTGTAGAAGCGCACCGCCACGTGCGGCAGCCCCATGGTCCCGAGGAAGGTGGCCAGGATCAGCCCGTACGTGGCGTACAGCCGCAGCTCGGGCCGGTCCCCGGACAGCGGCTCCGACCAGCTCGACACGCCGGGTGCGGCCTCTGCCCGGCTCTGCGGCACCGCGGAGTCCGGGGCGAACTCCAGCCGCGCGTGAGCTCGTACGGAATGCTGCCCGGCGCCGAGGGTCACGGGCTGACCCGCGTACGCCCGCCCGTCCACCTGCCCGGTCACCGTCACCGTCAGCGGCGCGTCCAGGGACAGCCGTACGTCCTCGGCCAGCGTGACGGCGGTGTGCTCGCGGAACACCGCCGGGGCGTCGAAGGAGGCACGCGGGGCGCCGTCCCCCGCCCAGGCGGCCAGCAGGAAGAACGCGGGCACCAGCAGGGCGGTGAGCTTCAGCCAGTACTGGAAGGCCTGCACGAAGGTGATGGACCGCATCCCGCCGGCCGCCACCGCCGCCGTCACCACGCAGGCGACGACCACCCCGCCCACCCAGTGCGGGGCCCCGGTCAGGATCTCCAGGGTCAGGCCCGCGCCCTGGAGCTGCGGCAGCAGGTACAGCCAGCCGACGCCGAGCACGAACAGCACCGCGATCCGGCGCACCGCCTGCGATTCGAGCCGGGCCTCGGCGAAGTCGGGCAGGGTGTACGCGCCCGAGCGGCGCAGCGGGGCCGCGACCAGCACCAGCAGCACCAGGTACCCGGCGGTGTAGCCCACCGGGTACCAGAGCATCTGGGGCCCCTGGAGCAGCACCAGCCCGGCCACGCCGAGGAAGGAGGCCGCCGAGAGGTACTCGCCGCCGATGGCCGCCGCGTTGAGGCGCGGGCCGACCGTGCGCGAGGCCACGTAGAAGTCCGAGGTGGTCCGCGAGATCCGCAGGCCCAGCGCGCCGACCAGCACCGTGACCAGGACGACGACGGTGACCGCGGTCAGCGCGTACGTCTGGTTCACCGGCGGGTCCTTCGGCTGGCGCGCCGCGGCGGGGCGGGGCTGTCGGATCCCGGCCGTCTGCCGGGGCTCCGGGAGTCTACGCACGCCCCCGGACCAGGCGACAGGCCCTCTCGCAGGTCAGGCCGGATATGACTCAGCGGGCGGGATCGCGGTGCTCCGCGCAGTCCCGCAGGGCGATCTCCAGCTCCACGTACGATTCCTCGGCGCGCCGGAAGGCCAGCGTGAGGGCCGCCTCGGCCCGCGGCGGCAGGTGCCCGTACGCGCCCTCGTGGGCCTCGTACAGTACGTCGGCCCAGCGTGCGGCCGCGCTCCGCAGGCGGGCCAGCAGTACCTCGGCCTCCGCGGGGCCGGCCGGGCGGGTGCGGGGCAATCCGGTCAATGCGTCGAGCAGCGCCTGGATTTCGGACATCTGACACCTCCCAGGGCCGAAGATCCACGATACCCGCGGGGGGTCCGCGCGGGTGGCCGGTCCGGCCGGTGCTGCGGCCGACGGCCCGGGCGGATCGCCGTACGTCCCTGCCCGCACGGTGAACGGTCCGCCGCCGCGCCGGACGGTCGGCGCGGGCCTCCGCCGGGGCGGGCCCTGCGGGGCTGTCCCCTACCCACCCTTCGCCCGTTCCCTGGGGCTGCGCCCCCGGATCCCCTGGGGCTGCGCCCCCGGACGGGGTCGGTTCAGCTCATCGCCTGGCGCATCAGCAGGTCCCGCAGTTCCCGCGTGTGCCTGCGGCTCACCTGGAGTTCGGCCGTGCCGACGCGGACCGTGGTGGTGCCCGCGTCCAGGCGCAGTTCGTCGATGCGGGCCAGCGCGACCAGGTGGCGGCGGTGGATGCGGACAAAACCGCGTGCCGCCCACCGTTCCTCCAGGGTGGCCAGCGGGATCCGCACCAGATGGCTGGTGCCCTCGTCCGTGTGCAGCCGGGCGTAGTCGCCCTGGGCCTCCACGTACGTGATGTCGGCGATCGCCACGAAGCGGGTGACGCCGCCCAGTTCGACGGCGATCTGGTCGGGCGCCCGATCGGGCGCGCGGTCGGGGACCGCCGCCACGGGGACTCCGGGGCCCTCGGGGACGGCCGCGCGGGCCGCCGGTACGCCGGGCACGGGCTCGGGGGTGGCCGCCGGGGGCTGCTCCCCGGACCGGCCGGACTGCGCCCAGGCCCGCCGCACGGCCTCGGCCAACCGCTCCGGCCGGACGGGCTTGAGCACGTAGTCCACGGCCTTGAGGTCGAAGGCCTGTACGGCGAACCCCTCGTGCGCGGTGACGAACACGATCAGCGGCGGCCGCGCGAACCCGGCCAGCAGCCGGGCGATGTCCAGTCCGGTGAGCCCCGCCATGTGGATGTCGAGGAAGACCACGTCGATGACGTCGGCCCCGTCCGGGCCGCTCTCCAGCGCCCGGGTGATCCGGCGCAGCGCCTCGGTGGCGTCCGAGGCGCCCTCGGCGCTCAGCACCCGGGGGTCCGAGCGCAGCAGGTAGAGGAGCTCTTCCAGCAGGGGCTTCTCGTCGTCGACGGCCAGTACGCGCAGCATGATGCGGAGTCTAGGTTCCGCCCGGCCGGGGCGGAACGGTGCGCGGCCCCCGCCCCGGGGGGAGGGGAGGCGGGGGCCGCGCGGTCAGGTGGTCTGCGAACCGGTCTCAGCGATCCGGTCTCGGCGATCCGGTCTCGGCGATCCGGTCTACTGGGCGGTGATGAGCTTGCCGTCGGGGGCCACCGCGTACCAGGTGCCGCCGACGCCCTGCCCGTTGGTGTCGCCGGCCTTCTTGTCACCGGTGAAGGTGTAGACGGGCCAGCAGTTCACCGTCTGCTGCTTCTTGCCGTCGGGGCGGTCGAGCACCAGGTAGTTCTTCTCGATGATCCCCTTGGTATTGGCCCGGTCCACCGGCGGCACGACCGGCCACTTGGCCACGCAGTCGCCCTCGCACTTGGAGACCATGGGCCACGCGGTGTCGGGCTTGAAGCGGTAGACCGTCATCCCGTTGCCGTCGACGATGTGCTCGCCGAGCTTCGGGTCCTTGGCCACGGTGAGCGCGCCGGAGGCCTGGCCGGCGCCCGCGCCCGCGGGTGCGGGAGCCGCCTTGGCCGCCTTCTTGCCGTCGGGCGCCGCCGCGAACCAGGTCCCGCCGACGCCCTGCCCGTTGGTGTCGCCCGCCTTGGTGTCCTTGCTGTACCGGTACACGGGCCAGCCCGCCACCGTCAGCTGCTTGCTGCCGTCGGTACGGACCACCTCGCCCAGCAGCGCCGGGTCCATGCCCGCCGCGGCGGTGGCGTCGCCGGCCGCGACCACCGGCCAGACCTTCGCGCAGTCCCCGTCGCAGGAGGATTTGGACGGCTTCGCGGTGTCCTTGTCGAAGCGGTACAGGGTGAAGCCCGCGCTGTCGGCGAGGACGGAGCCGAGCTTCTCGTCCTGGGCGATGGCCAGCTGACCGCCGGGCTGCGCGGCGCCTGCCGCGTCGGCGCCGGATCCCGAGCCGTAGCCGTCGCCGTAGCCGTCTCCCGAGGAGGGGTCCTGGGAGGGAGCGGCGACGGCTCCGGCCGGCTTGGCCACGTCGCCCGCCGAGTCGCTCCCGCCGCACGCGGTCGCGGTGAGTGCGACGACGACCGCCACGGCCGCCAGGGTGGTTCCGCGCTTGATGCCCATCTTGATCTCTCCCACGTGTGTGTCCCTGCCTGCGCCGCCGCGTCCGCCCGGTCGAGCGGAGCGGAGCGGCGGCAACTGTGTGCAGGACACGCCCTGTCGGAGCCGATCTGTTCAATTCCCCCGATGTGGGCTGTTTCACTCACCCCAGGTCGAACCCGGCCCGTCTCATGGCCGTGGCCACAGCGAGGCCGAGCGTGCGGTGTCCGGCGTCGTTGGGGTGCAGCCCGTCCGCCAGGTGCTCGGGGCCCAGCACCTCCCGCCCCGGCAGCAGTACCAGCCGCTCGTCCCCGGCGGCGATCCGCTCCCGGGTGGCGCGCTCCATCGCATCGCGCAGGGCGCCCAGGGTGGCGCCCAGCTTGTTCGGGGTGCGCTCCGCGTCGGGGCGCAGCAGGGGGGAGAGGAGGAGCAGCGGGGTCCGGGGGTGGCCCTGGCGGACCAGTTCGAGGAACGCGCGGGTGGTCTCGTACAGCAGTGGGGCCGAAAAGGGCACGCGGGACCAGCAGTTGGTGCCGAAGGCGAGGGTGAGGACGTCGGCGGGGAGTCCGGCGATCTGCTCGGCGCAGGCCAGCTCGCCGCGCGCGGCGCCCGCGTAGCCGAGGTTGACGGTGTCCCAGCCGAGCGCCCGCCCGGCCACCGAGGGCCAGCCGTGCGCGGGCCGGGTGGACCACCAGCCCTCGGTGATGGAGTCGCCGTGCACCACCCAGCGGGTGGCGGGCGGTGCGGGGGCGAGCGGGCCGCCGATCCCGCGCAGGCCGAGGATCAGCGGGGACTGCGTCTCGGGCGGGTGGATGGTGAACGGGCCGGAGCCGCCCGGCAGTTCGAGGCGTACGACGGCCTCGGCGGCGGGCTCGGTGTACAGCTCGCAGACCACCCCGTGCCGGTCCCACAGGGCGAACCCGTGCGCGAGGTCGCGCAGCGCGTCGGTGGGGCCGGGCACGGTGGCCCGGTAGTGGATCTCCACCGCCCGGGCGCCGGGCGCGGTGAACTCCAGGCGCACCCCGATGGGCAGGGTGGCCCGCTCGCCGGTGTCCCACGGCAGCCGCATGGTGTCGGCCGGGTCGGCCCGCACGGGGCGGCCCCCGTCCAGCCAGGCCACACCGCGCAGGAAGGGCCCCGGGTCCAGCCACGGCCCGGCCTCGGCGTCGGCGTGCGCGGACGCGGACGCCCGCGCGGCCATGCCCGCCTCTGGGTCCGGGCCCGTGCCCAGGCCTGTGTCCGGCCCTGCGGCCGGTCCGGCTTCCCGTGTGCTCATCGTGCATCTCCGACCGTCGGGTACGGGAACTTCACGCCGACGCCGCCGTCCACGACCAGCGTCTGGCCCGTCATGTACGAGGACTGCGGCGAAGCCAGGAAGTACAGCGCGGCCGCGATGTCCCGGGTCTCCGCGACCCGGCCCAGCGGGGCGTTCTCCGCGTTCAGCCTGCGCCCCTCCGGGCCCAGCAGGGCGGCTACCCGTGGGGTCCACACCACACCCGGTGCCACCGCGTTGACCCGTACCCCGCGCGGGCCCAGCTCTACCGCCGCCGAGCGCACCAAGGACATCAGGCCGGCCTTCGCGGCCCCGTACGCGGCGTGCAGCGGGGCCGCGGTGAGCCCGGAGACGGAGGCGACGAAGACCAGCGGGCCGCCGCCGGCCGCCGCGACGGCCTCGCCCCCGTACTGGACGGCCAGCCAGGCGTGCCGCAGCACCAGGTCGAAGTGCCAGTCCCAGCCGGCGTCGTCCAGCTCGGGCAGCGCGGCGTACCGGGCCATGCCCACGATGTCGACGACCCCGCCGACCGGCCGGCCGCCGAGCAGCTCCGGGGCCGCGGCGAAGAGCTCCCGTACGGCGCCCCGCCGTGTGACGTCGGCGGCGTACGGGACGCCGCCGGTCTCGGCGGCGACCGCCCGGGCCCGTTCCTCGTCCACGTCCACGCAGAGCACGCGGGCGCCGCCCGCGGCCAGTGCGTGCGCGGTCTGCCGGCCGATGCCGTTGCCCGCGCCGAGCAGCACGAGGGCGCGGCCGTCGAGGCGGTGCAGGGCGGCGTAGTCGGGGACGGGGGAGGTGTCGGGCGCGCTGTCGGGGACGGGGGGAGCGTCGGGCGCGCCGCCGGACCCGGGGCGGGTGTCGGGGCCGTCGCTCATGCGGAACCCTTGCGGGGTGTGTAGCGGGCCAGCTCCGGGATGACTTCCTTGCCCAGGATCTCCAGGGTCCGCAGGATCTCCCGGTGCTCCAGGTACCCCCACTGGACGTAGCAGATGAGCTGGTCGACGCCGAGGTCCGCGTACCGCTTGGCCTTGGCGACGATCGTCTCCGCGTCCCCGATGAGGATCATGTCCCCGTCGCTGAACTCCCGTACGGGCACGTTCCCTTCGAGGATCGGTGTGAGCAGCGGGAAGGTCCGCTCCCGCTCCTCGGGGCTCAGGTGGGGCAGCTCCCACTCCAGGGTGAACTGCGCCAGGTTGGAGTACCACCAGGCGACCGAGTCCCAGACCCGGGGACCGGGGTCGGTGCGCGGCGGGGTGGCGTGGACCAGGGTGTAGGCGGCGACCCGGTCCGTGGTGACGTCGGTGAGGGGGCTCGGGGCGGCGGCCGCGGCCCGGTAGGCGGCCACCTGGGCGGCCATCGCCTCCAGCGGCTGCATGATCGAGAAGGAGAGCAGTCCGAGGCCGTGCGCGCCCGCGACCTCCGCGGAACCGGGGGAGGTGGCCGCCATCCAGGCCGGCGGGTGGGGATCCTGGACCGGCTTGGGGGTGACCATGCGGCGCGGGAAGCTGAAACGCTCGGACTCGTACGCGAAGTACTCCTCGCGCCACATTCCGGTCACGATCCCGATGGCCTCGCGCCAGTCCTCGCGGGACTTCTCCCGGTCCACCCCGAAGGCCGCCTGCTCCATGGGCGTGGACCGGCCCGTGCCCCATTCCACCCGCCCGCCGGAGAGCACGTCGACGGTGGCGACCTTCTCCGCGATGCGCTGCGGCGGGGTGAAGGCGAAGGGGGTCAGGGTCACGCCGAAGCCCAGCCGGATCCGCTCGGTGAGCCCCGCCAGGTGCCCGAGGAGCACCTCGGGGGCCGGGCAGTGCGAGCGGCCCTCGCGGAAGTGGTGCTCGACCGCCCAGACGGTACGGAAGCCCATGCGGTCGGCGAGCCGGATCTGTTCCACCGCCTCCCGGTAAGCGCGCTGCTCAGCGGCCCGCTGGCCGTGCGGGTGGGCTCCCCGCCAGGGCCGCGGCACGTCGATCTCGTAGAGCACGTCCAGGTCCATGGCGGCACGCTGCGGCAGATCTGACGAAGTGTCAAGAATGTGGGTCGGGATCGGTCGCGCACTGATCGATCATCCCCGCGCAACAAAGGACCATCCAGGACAGATCCGCGCAACGATCAGTCGCCAATGTGCAAGGATGGTGCATTACGGGCGGTATCACTCAGCTCGTAGGCTCACTCGCTGTACGTGGAGTGGCGTGGACCGCCTGCTCGGCGGTCCCCCATGCCCAGGCCTCCCCGGCCTGCTCCTGCTCCGGACCGCTGCGGTCGACGCCTGACAACCCCACCCGCAGTGACAAAGGAGTCCCCTCGTGCTCGATCACGGCCAGGCGCCACCGCTCACCCCCGCGCGCCCCAAGGCGGTCCACCCCCTGCTGCGCCGCAAGCCCGTCGAGCAGCTGGTCGCCGAGGGCGGCCAGGGCGAAGGCGGCTCCCTGCGCCGCTCGCTCACCATGTGGCAGCTGACGATGATCAGCATCGGCGCGACGCTCGGCACCGGCATCTTCGTCGTCCTCGGCACCGCGGCCCCCAAGGCCGGCCCCGCCGTCACGATCTCCTTCGTCATCGCGGGCCTGACCGCCCTGTTCTCCGCCCTCTCCTACGCGGAGCTGGCCGGATCGGTGCCGGTCTCCGGCTCCTCGTACTCCTACTCCTACGCGACCATGGGCGAGCTCGTCGCCTGGGTCTGCGGCTGGTGCCTGATCCTGGAGTACGGGGTCTCCGTCGCGGCCGTCGCCGTCGGCTGGGGCGAGTACCTCAACGAGCTCCTCGACGGGACCATAGGCGTCACCATCCCCGACGCCGTCTCGGCCCCGCTGGGTGACGGCGGCTTCATCAACCTGCCGGCCCTGGTCGTCGTCCTGCTCGCCATGGTCTTCCTGATGCGCGGCGCCAAGGAGAGCGCCCGGATCAACTCGATCATGGTCGGCGTGAAGATCGTCACCCTGCTGCTCTTCATCGGCATCGGCTTCATGGGCATCAAGGCCGGCAACTACGCCCCGCTCGCACCGCTCGGCATCACCGGCATCAGCGCCGGCGCCGCCACGCTCTTCTTCTCCTACATCGGCTTCGACGCCGCCTCCACCGCCGGTGAAGAGGCGAAGAACCCCAAGCGCGACCTGCCCCGCGCGATCATGCTCTCGCTGCTCATCGTCACCGTGCTCTACGTCCTCGTCGCCTTCGTCGCCGTCGGCGCCATGCCGTGGCAGGACTTCGAGGGCACCGAGGCCGCGCTCGCCCAGATCATGACCGACGTCTCCGGCCACACCTTCTGGGGCGTCGTCCTGGCCGCCGGCGCCGTCGTGGCCATCGCCTCCGTCGTCTTCGCCGTCCTCTACGGCCAGACCCGCATCCTCTTCGCCATGTCCCGCGACGGCCTCGTACCCAAGGTCTTCGCCCGGGTCGACCCGAAGAGCGGCGCGCCCCGCGCCAACGTGGTGATCGTCTCCCTCTTCTGCGGATCGCTCGCGGCCTTCATCCCGCTCGGCAAGCTGGCGGACGCCACCAGCATCGGCACCCTCTTCGCCTTCGGCCTCGTCAACGTCGCCGTCGTGATCCTGCGCAGGACCCGCCCGGACATGCCGCGCACCTTCAAGGTGGCGCTCTTCCCCGTCACGCCGATCCTGGGCCTGCTCGCCTGCGCCTACATGATGTTCAGTCTGGACACCGCCACCTGGATCGTCTTCGGTGGCTGGATGGCCGTTGGCCTCGTGGTCTACTTCCAGTACGGCATCCGCCGCTCCCGACTGGCCACAGCCGAGCCGACCGCTACGCAGCCGGCCGCAGTAGAGAAGTGATCCACCCGTAGTGCGACTGAACGATCTCGACGAACGCATCGTGCACGCCCTGGCCAAGGACGCCCGCCGCTCCTTCGCGGACATCGGCTCCGAGGTCGGACTCTCGGCCCCCGCCGTCAAACGGCGTGTGGACCGGCTGCGCGCCGAAGGAGCCATCACCGGCTTCACCGTCCGCGTGGACCCCGCCTCCATGGGCTGGGAGACCGAGGGCTTCATCGAGATGTACTGCCGCCACAACACCTCGCCGGACGACATCCGGCGGGGCCTGGAGCGCTACCCCGAGGTGGTGTCCGCGTCGACCGTCACCGGCGACGCGGACGCCCTCGTCCAGATCTTCGCCTCCGACATGCGGCACTTCGAGCGGGTCCTGGAGCGCATCGCGGGCGAACCCTTCGTGGAGCGCACCAAGTCCGTGCTCGTCCTCTCCCCGCTGCTGCGCCGCTTCACTTCCGGCGCGCCCGCGTAGCGGGTCCGCTCGACCCGGTCCGTCCGTCCGGCGCGGTGGCCGGCGCGGAAGCCGTACCGGTCGCCGGGCCCCTGCCGGTCCGGGAGCGCATCAGCGTGCGGCGCTCCTCCTCGGTCAGGCCGCCCCACACGCCGTACGGCTCCCGGGTGCGCAGGGCGTGCTCCAGGCACGCCGCGCGCACCGGGCAGTCGGCGCAGACCCGCTTCGCGGCCGCGTCACGCTGCTCCCGGTCCTCGCCCCGCTCGTCCGCGGGATGGAAGAACTGGTTCCAGCCGAGGTCGCGGCAGGCCGCACGCGTCTGCCACTGCCAGTGGTGTCCGGCGGAGCCGGGCAGCCGGGCCACGCGGGCCGCGGGGATGCGCGGAGTCGCCTGGGGCGCGGAGGTGGTGGACGTGGTGGACGTGGTCGCCCTGGAGGGGCTGCGGGTCATGACGGTTCCCTTCACGATGCGGTCACGGGCTGTCCTCCACGCGTGTGACCGCATCGCTCCGTACCAAACCCGGGCCCGCGGGATTCCCCGCAACAGCCCGCCCTACCAGCGCAGATGACCCCGGCGGGCCCACTCCCCGGCCAGCAGCCGGTACGAGCGCACCCGGTCCTCGTGCCCGTGCGTGATCGTGGTGATCAGCAGCTCGTCCGCGCCCGTCGCCTCCCACAGCCGCTCCAGCGCGTCGGCGACGGTGGCCGGGGAACCGGCGAACTGGGTCTCCACCCGGTCCGCGACCAGCTCGTGGTCGGCCGCCGACCAGTCCCGGGTCAGCGCACGGGCCTCCCCGGGCGAGGGGAAGGGGATCGCGCCGTCGCCCGACCTGATGCTGTGCACCCAGGGCGCGTACCCGGCGGCCAGTTCCAGGGCCTCGTCGTCGTCCGGAGCCACCACCACGTCGGCGGACACGCTCAGGTGCGGCCGGTCCAGCCCACCCGGTCCCGCCGAGGGCTTGAAGGCCGCCCGGTAGGCCTCGGCCGCTTCCAGCACGCTCGCCGGGCTCACGTGGTAGTTCGCCGTGAAGCGCAGTCCGCCCGCTCCGGCCGTCTCCGCGCTCACCCCCGCGCTGCTGCCCAGGATCCACACCTGCACCTCGGCGCCCTCGCCGGGCACGGCATGCCCCTCCACCCCCTCCGGGGAGCGGTACTCCCCGCGCAACAGGGCCAGTACGTCGCCCACTTGCTCGGAGTACTCCTGCGGCGTGGCGCCCGGCAGCTGCAGCAGCCGGTGCTGGAGCGCGATGCGCGGGTGATCGCGCAGGTGGGCGAAGGAGAACGGCTTCGGTATGCGCAGCCCGTTCGCCGTGGTGTACGCCACCGGCGGCTCGGCGCCGGCGCGGCGCACCGGCGGAGCACCCGCCGAGCGGCCCAGACCGAGGTCGATCCGCCCCGGGTGCACGGCGTCCAGCAGGCCGAACTCCTCGACCGTGGACAGCGCCGTGCGGTGCCCGAGCTGGACCGCCCCCGAGCCGACCCGGATCGTGGAGGTGGCCGAGGCGGTCAGCGCCAGCACGACGGCGGGCGAGGTGCCCGCGACCCCCGGATTCAGGTGGTGCTCGGCGAACCAGTAGCGGGTGTAGCCGAACCGCTCGGCCTGCCGGGCCAGGTCGACGCTGGAGCGCAGGGCCTCGGCCGCCGTGGAGCCGGACGGGATCGGGATGAGGTCGAGGACCCCGAGCGGGATGCCGGGCATGGTGTGGCCCCTTCTCTGTGACGGGATTCGGATGTGGTCCTGCGGCGCGGCCCTGTGGGTCCGCCTGCTTCAGCCGCGGACCGGGGCGAGCGCGCGGGGCGCGGCCAGCCCGAGGTGGTCGCGCAGCGTCGTGCCCTCGTACTCGCGGCGGAACACCCCGCGCTCCTGGAGCAGCGGGACGACGGTGTCCGCGAAGGTGTCGAGCCCGCCGGGCGTCAGGTGCGGGACCAGGATGAAGCCGTCGGCCGCGTCCGCCTGGACCAGGGCGTCGATGGCCTGGGCGACGGTGAGCGGCGAGCCGACGAAGGACTGCCGGGCGGTCGTCTCGATGACCAGCTCCCGGATCGACAGGTTCCGGGCGGCCGCCCGCTCCCGCCACTCCCGCGCGACGGCCAGCGGGTCGCGGTTCATGCGCACGCTCGCCCGCCCCAGCGCGATGGTGTTCTCCCCGGGCTCGGGATCCACGTCGGGCAGCGGCCCGTCAGGGTCGTAGGCGGACAGGTCCCGGTTCCACACGTGTTCCAGGTACTTGATCGCGGTCGCCCCGCTGACCTGCAGGCTCCGTACCTCGCGGGCCAGCTCCCGGGCCTCGGCGTCGGTGTCGCCGAGCACGAAGGTCGCCGCCGGGAGGATCTTGAGCTCGTCGGGGGTGCGCCCGTACCGGGGCAGGCGCCCCTTGACGTCCGCGTAGAAGGCGCGGCCCTCCTCCAGCGTGCCGTACCGGCCGAAGATGGCGTCCGCGGAGGCCGCGGCGAACTCCCGGCCCTCGTCCGAATCTCCCGCCTGGAAGATCACCGGCCGCCCCTGGGGGCTGCGCGGCACGTTGAAGTGCCCGGAGATGTCGAACTGCCCGCCCCGGTGGGCGAAGGCGCCGGGGCCCGCGTCCCGCAGGAACTCCCCGGAAACCGGGTCGGCGAGGATCTCGCCGCCGTCCCAGGAGTCGAACAGCTCGTGCGCGGTGTCCAGGAACTCCCGTGCCCGCTCGTAGCGTTGCTCGCGCGGCAGGAACCCGCCGCGCCGGAAGTTCTCCCCGGTGAAGGCGTCCCAGGAGGTGACCACGTTCCAGGCGGCCCGGCCCCCCGACAGATGGTCGAGGGAGGCGAACTGGCGGGCCACCTCATACGGTTCGTTGAAGGTGGAGTTGATGGTGCCGGTCAGCCCGAGGTGCTCGGTGACGGCGGCGAGCGCCGCCAGCACCGTGAAGGTGTCCGGGCGGCCCACCACGTCCAGATCGTAGATCTCGCCGCCCTGTTCGCGCAGGCGCAGGCCTTCGGCGAGGAAGAGGAAGTCGAACTTCGCGCGCTCGGCGGTCCGCGCGAAATGGACGAAGGAATCGAAGTCGATCTGGCTCCCGGCGGCCGGGTCGCTCCACACGGTGGTGCTGTTGACCCCGGGGAAGTGGGCGGCGAGATGGATCTGCTTGAGCGGCTTGCTCATGGTGCTGTCGGTCCTTCCTGGGGAATCAGGCTGCGGGGGAAGCAGTGGCGGCGGGGGCCGTCTGCGGGGCGGCGGCGTACCGGTTCGCCGGGCGCGCCAGCCCCAGCAGGCCGCGCAGCGAGGAGGACTCGTAGGACCGCCGGAACACCCCGCGCCGCTGGAGCTCCGGGACCAGGCCGCGGGTGATCGCCGGCAGGTCGTGGGCGAGCACCCCCGGCCGCAGCCGGAAGCCGGTCAGCCCGGCGTCCTGCCACTCCAGCAGCAGGTCGGCGAGGTCCGCCGGCGTGCCCGCGAAGACGCGGGAATCGCTCGTGTACGCGGCCCCGTGCGCGGCGTCCAGCCGCTGGAGGCGCCGCTCCGCCGTCGCCGGCTGCTCGTCGAGGAAGACCGTCAGCTCGCCGAACAGGTGCGGGGTACCGGGGAGCGCGGCGACGGCCGCGCGGACCTCGCCGGCGTTCCGCGCCGTCACGTAGCCGATGTCGGCCGAGCGGGCGAGGAAGGGGTACGCGGCGGCGTCGGAGGCCAGCGCGCTCACCGGGGGCAGGCCCTGGGGCGGCCGGGGGGTGATGGAGGGGCCCTTCACGCTGAACCGGGGGCCCTCGAAGTCGATGTAGTGCAGCTTGGCGCGGTCGATGAACCGTCCGGTGGCCACGTCGCGGATCTCGGCGTCGTCCTCCCAGCTGTCCCACAGCCGCCGCACCACCTCGACGTGGTCGGTGGCCTCCGCGTACAGCTCGGCCGGGTCCAGGGGCCCCGTACGGCGCCCGAAGTGGCGTACCTCGTCCGGCCGTTCGGAGATCTGGATGCGCAGCCCGGCACGCCCGCGGCTCACGTAGTCCAGGGTGGCGAGCGCCTTGGAGACGTGGAAGGGCTCGGTGTGGGTGGCCACCACGCTCGGCACCAGCCCGATGTGCCGGCTCAGCGGCGCCAGCCGGGCGGCGACCAGCACCGCGTCGAGCCGGCCCCGCACCAGGTCGGTGCGGCCGTCGGGCCCGGCCGGATCGGTGGACTGCAGGCTCAGCGAGTCCTCGAAGGTGACGAAGTCCAGCAGCCCCGCCTCGGCTTCGGCGACGAGCGCCGCCCAGTAGCCGGCGGTGAACAGCCGGTCGGCGTCCGCACCCGGTTCGCGCCAGGCGGCGGGATGCCAGCCCGCCCCGTCGAGGGCGACGGCGAGGTGGAGCGCGGGGGAGGACGCGGGGGAAGAAGAGGGCGAAGGGTGCACGGGCATGGCGGAACTGCCTCCTGATCGGGGGGCGCGGCGGGGAATGGAGCCCGCGGAACGCGGGTCGCGGAACGCTGATCAGGAACGACAGAGGGAGCCTGCGACGCGCAGGAGGTCGATGTGCGCGCGGGAGTGCAGGCGGACGGCGCGGCGCGGGGTGAGGGGGTCACCGGCGGTTCGTACGGTCATGCCGGGCCACCCCCTTCCCTCGTTCGTCGTGCGTCGGTGCTCGTTCATCCGTGCTCGTTCATCCGTGCCCGGTCGTTCTTCCGACGCTAGATCAGAGGAGACCGGGCCACAACGGATGGAATGTCAATCCGTGTTAACGCTTCGTGTCGGGCGTGCGAAGTCCGATGAAGACCGGCTCGCGGCGCAGGGCGAACCCCATCGAGAGGTACAGCCGCACGGCCGCGGTGTTCTCCGCCGCGGCGTGCAGGAAGGGGGAGTCCCCGCGCTCCTCCACGGCGGCCACGACCGCGCGGACCAGCCGCCCGGCGAGCCCCTCGCCGCGGTGACCGGGGTGCGTGCACACGGCGCTGATCTCCGACCAGCCGGGCGGCCGCATCCGCTCGCCCGCCATCGCGATGAGCCGGCCGCCGCGGCGGATCCCGAGGTACGTGCCCAGCTCGACGGTGCGCTCCCCGAACGGGCCGGGCCGGGCCAGCTCGACCAGCTCCAGCATCTCCGGCACGTCGGCCGGCCCCAGCAGGACCGCCTCCGGCTCCTCCTTGCCCCGTACCGCCCGGCCGTCCAGCTGTACCCCCGGTATCGACATCAGGGTCTCCCAGCCCGCGGGCGGGGTCGGCAGCCCGGTCACCCAGACCTCCCGGCCGGGGCCGACGAGCTCGGCCAGGTCCGCCCAGGCCCGCGGATCCTCCGGATCGCAGAGCGCGGCGAAGGGCGACACGACGGCCGGGTAACGGGCGGCGAGCCCCGCCGGACCGCTCTCGGCGAAGCCCCGGTGCGGGCCGTCGAGCGCGGCCCAGACGGGATTGTCGAGGACCGCGCCGGGCCGGGAGTCACGGGACATGGGCGGGAGCTTCCTTCCAGCGGGCACGGGCACTCCTGCGAGCACTCTTGCGGGCGGTCTTGACGGCCCCTGGCGGTGCCATGAGACTGCGAACGCCAGCCTAATGGTGGTCGCGGACAGGAAGGGGGCCCGGTGGACCAGCTCACCACACCCTCCTCCGCCACCACCCCGCTGCGCCGCTCCTGGCTCACCCGCCGGCTGCACATAGATCTCCTCCGCGTCTGCAGTGCCACGGCCTCGGCCCCGGCCTCCTGAGGCCCCGCCGAGCACGTACGCACGTATGCACGCACGCAGACCGAGGAGCACCATGTCCCAGACGCATGTCCAGACCCATGTCCAGACGCCTGTCCCGACCCAGGTCCCGGCCCACGTCCCGACGCCTGTCCCGACCCAGGTCCCGGCCCACGTCCAGGCGGCCACCCAGCCCCCCGTCCAGGCCCCCGCCCAGCCCCCGGTCCAGGCCCCCGCCCAGCGCCGCGTCCAGGCCGCCGTCCTGCGGGGCCGCATCGGGACCGGGTTCTCGCCCGAACCGCACCGGTACCGGCTCTACGTCGCCGCCGACGACTGTCCGAGCTGCCTCGGCGTCACGGCCGCCTTCAAAGACCTGGGCCTCCGGGACACCGTGGCCCTGACCGTCCTGCGGCCCGGGTCCGACCCCGCCGGGCACGAGGCGCTGCGCCGCGCCTACGAGGCCACCGGGCACGACCACGACGGCACGCTCACCGTCCCCGCCCTCTGCGACGGCTGGAGCGGCCGGGTGGTCTCCAACCACACCCCGGACATCCTGGAAGACCTGCGCCGGCTGAGCGTGCACCCGGCCTTCCGCGCAGCCCCGTAGACAGTGGCCCGTGGGCAGCGCCCCGTAGAACGCCCGAAAGGGCCTTTCGGACCCTTCGTACGGCCTCCACGCAACGAATCGCCGCATCCTCCCGCCAATGCGCAACGAATCGATGCGCGGAGCGCAACGGTCACGGCTTGTCCCGGTCGAACGCGCGAACGTACCGTCTAAGGACCCCCACCCCTCCTGCCACAGAGGTACGCCCATGCCCCCGCTGCGCACCGCCCTCCTCCAGAGCTCCGGACGGCTCGGCGACACCGCCGACAACCTGAAGGCGCTCGAAGAGGCCGCGGCCCGCGCCGCACAGGCGGGGGCCGGGCTCCTCGTGACCTCGGAGATGTTCCTGACCGGCTACGCGCTGGAGCTCGAGGACATCGCCCGGCTCGCCGAACCGGCCGACGGCATGTCCGCCCGCGCCATCGGCGAGATCGCCCGCCGCCACGGCCTGGCCGTGCTCTACGGCTACCCGGAGCGGGACGGCGAAGCCGTCTACAACGCGGCGCAGCTCGTCGGCCCCGACGGGGAACGGCTCGCGAACTACCGCAAGACCCACCTCTTCGGCGGCTTCGAGCGGGAGGCCTTCACCCCCGGCGACACCCCGGTCGTCCAGGCGGACCTCGGCGGCCTGCGCGTCGGCGTCATGATCTGCTACGACGTCGAGTTCCCGGAGAACGTCCGGGCGCACGCGCTCGCCGGCACCGACCTCCTCCTGGTGCCGACCGCGCAGATGCACCCGTTCCAGTTCGTCGCCGAACAGCTGGTCCCCGTACGGGCCTTCGAGAACCAGATGTACATCGCGTACGTCAACCGCACCGGCCCGGAAGGCGAGTTCGAGTTCGTCGGCCTCAGCTGCCTGGCCAGTCCCGACGGGGTCACCCGGACCCGGGCCGGCCGCGGCGAGGAGCTGGTGTTCGGCGAGGCCGACCCCGAACTGCTGCGCGTCTCGCGCGAGACCAACCCGTACCTGCGCGACCGCCGCCCCGGCCTGTACGCCTCGCTCGTCTGACCGCGGCCCCGCGGCCCGAGCCCTGCGCAGCCCTCCGCTTGCCCTTCCCCCTGCCCCACCCCGCTAGGAGTCGTACCCCATGACGTCCACGGTGCCCACCACCGCCGTCCCGCACAGCGACGGCCAGCCGCCGATCACGATGTTCGGACCGGACTTCCCCTACGCGTACGACGACTTCCTCGCCCACCCGGCCGGGCTCGGGCAGATACCGGCGACCGAGCACGGCACCGAGGTCGCCGTCATCGGCGGCGGGCTGTCCGGCATCATCTCCGCGTACGAGCTGATGAAGATGGGCCTCAAGCCCGTCGTCTACGAGGCCGACCAGATCGGCGGCCGGCTGCGCACCGTGGGCTTCGAGGGAGCGGGCACCGAGGAGCTGACCGCGGAGATGGGCGCCATGCGCTTCCCGCCGTCCTCCACCGCCCTCCAGCACTACATCGACCTCGTCGGCCTGGTCACCGAGCCCTTCCCGAACCCGCTCGCCGAGGCCACCCCCTCGACGGTGGTCGACCTCAAGGGCGAGACCCACTACGCCGAGACCATCGCCGACCTCCCGCAGGTCTACCGCGACGTGTCCGCCGCGTGGAACGCCTGCCTGGACGAGGGCGCCGACTTCTCCGACATGAACACCGCGATGCGCGAGCGGGACGTCCCGCGCATCCGCGAGATCTGGGCGAAGCTCGTCGAGAAGCTCGACGACGAGACCTTCTACGGGTTCCTCTGCAAGTCCGAGGCCTTCAAGTCCTTCCGCAAGCGCGAGATCTTCGGCCAGGTCGGCTTCGGCACGGGCGGCTGGGACACCGACTTCCCGAACTCGATCCTCGAGATCCTGCGCGTCGTCTACACCGAGGCCGACGACCACCACCGCGGCATCGTGGGCGGCTCCCAGCAGCTCCCGTTGCGCATGTGGGACCGCGAGCCGGAGAAGATCGTGCACTGGGCCCAGGGCACCTCCCTCTCCTCCCTGCACGGCGGCGCCCCGCGTCCGGCGGTCACCCGCCTGCACCGCACGGCGGGCAACCGCATCACGGTCACGGACGCCACCGGCGACATCCGCACCTACCGCGCGGCGATCTTCACGGCCCAGTCCTGGATGCTGCTCTCGAAGATCGCGTGCGACGACACGCTTTTCCCGATCGACCACTGGACGGCGATCGAGCGCACCCACTACATGGAGTCCTCGAAGCTCTTCATTCCGGTCGACCGCCCGTTCTGGCTGGACAAGGCCGTCGACGACGGGGGGAACCCAACGGGCCGCGACGTCATGTCGATGACCCTCACGGACCGCATGACCCGCGGCACGTACCTCCTGGACAACGGCCCCGACAAGCCGGCCGTCATCTGCCTGTCCTACACCTGGTGCGACGACAGCCTGAAGTGGCTGCCGCTGTCCGCGAACGAGCGGATGGAGGTCATGCTGAAGTCCCTCGGCGAGATCTACCCCAAGGTCGACATCCGCCGCCACATCATCGGCAACCCGGTGACCGTGTCCTGGGAGAACGAGCCCTACTTCATGGGCGCGTTCAAGGCCAACCTGCCGGGCCACTACCGCTACCAGCGCCGCCTGTTCACCCACTTCATGCAGGACCGCCTCCCCGAGGACAAGCGCGGCATCTTCCTCGCGGGCGACGACATCTCCTGGACGGCGGGCTGGGCCGAGGGCGCGGTCCAGACGGCCCTCAACGCCGTCTGGGGCGTCATGCACCACCTCGGCGGCGCCACGGACTCCACCAACCCCGGCCCGGGCGACGTCTACGACGAAATATCCCCGGTAGAACTCCCGGAAGACTGACCCACAGCCCCTCCGGCCCCCTACCCACGGGCCGCCCCCGAGCGCGCGAGCCCGGAGGCGGCCCGTGCTCATGCCCGGGGCGGCCGCTCCCATTCCGCGTCGCCGCGCCAGACGGCCCGCCAGCGCGCCTCGCATGCGCTCCAGCGGTTGGCATCGTCGACCGCCTCCACGGCCGGCGCTTCCTGCGCCACCCCGCAGTGCGCACACAGCGCGTACACACGGTGGCCGTCGCTCCACCTCAGGCGGGAGTGATCGGCCTCGCACACCGCGCAGCCCTCGCCCGTGTACTCCCGCGCACGCAGGACCCGGGGCATCACCTCGGCCAGCGGGCCCAACGGATGGAACTCCAGGTTCGGACACGGCACCACGGGCCGGGGCTCGGGCGGGTTCGGCAGGCGCACCCCGGACCGTTTCCGGAGCCGTCTGGCCTCCTGCCAGTCCAGGATGCCCGGGACCCACACCTCCCGGGCGGCCTGCAGCTCTTCCACCGCCCGCACCAGCGAGTCGGGGTCCCGGGCCGGGTCGCGGGGGATGCGCGCACTGCCCCGCAGGTGGTGGAACGTCGCGCGGAGCCCGTACGGGGCGAACTGGGTGAGGCAGGTGCGCAGGGCCGACATGCGCCGGTGGACCGGCAGCGCGGCGTCGTGCACGCGCAGCCGGTGCGTGGCGAAGCTGGTCATGGGCCGAGCCTAAGGGGTGTCCCGCAAGGCTGTTCCTCTCCAACGGGAGACAGCCCGCGGCGGTCAGCAGAAGACGAGCTCGACGTCCTTCTCCAAGCAGTACTTGATGACGGAGACCAGTTGGCGCACGTCGTCGATGCGTCGCCCGAGAACGGGGTCCCCCCTCTCGTACTGCCGTTGGCCGGTGATCGCTTCCAGCCTGGGCAGCATGGCCGCGCATTGAGCGGGCGAGAGGGAGCCCTCGTCGTCTGGATGGTCGAGGAGCGGTGTCAGCGTGGTGGTGACGCTGCTCCACATGCGGTCGCCACCGCATCCGTTCATCTCCGCCAGGGTGAACCCCTCCGTCTGAGCCAGCCACTCCCGGAACATGTTGAAGCCGGTGTAGGACCAGGAGACGTCAGGGCCGGCCACCTCGTCGTCTCCGGGGGCGAGCATGAGCCCCATCGTGTTCCTCCTTGCCTGCGTGGCTCCAGGATCAGTCGCGGAGGGACGTGTCGGCAACTGGAATGGGGCATCACCCCGTAGGCGTCAGGAGGCAGCGGCCGACCAGGCCGACGCCTGCGGCGAGGGACTCGGTGAACTCCTCCGCCAGGTCGGGGGAGCGGCGCAGCGACCACAGCAGGCGGGCCGAGGCCCAGGCCCCCGCCCGGGCCCGTTCCAGGCTCCAGGCGCCGAGCAGGTGGGTGAGCGGGTCCGCGATCTCCAGTAGGTCCGGGCCCGGCATCAGGTCCTCCCGGATGTGCTCCTCCAGGGACACCAGGGTGTCGCCGACCCGGTCGAAGTCCGCTTCGAGCGCGGCCGGTTCGCAGTCGAGGGAACGGCAGGTGGCGACCACCGCCAGCGCCAGGTCGTGGCCGATGTGCGCGTTGATCCCGGCCAGCGCGTGCTGGAGCGGCCGGATCCCGGGGTGGCGCCGGTACTGGAGGAGCGGCCGCCAGCACGCCGGGGCCCGGTCGGCCTCCACCGCCGTCAGGTAGCGCTCGGCGAAGCGGACGCTGAGCGCTTCCGCCCGGCGGGGCGAGGGGAACGCCCCGTGTGCGATCCCCTCGTGGAGGGTCTGCGTCACCGTGAGGTACACCCGGTTGAAGACGGCGACGCCGTCCCGCTCGGGGAGCCGCTCGTCCAGGGCGCGCATCCGCGCCAGCACCGCTTCCATGGGGACCATGGGACGCAGCGTCGCAGCCGCGGCCCCGGATCAGGGGAACTTGGCCGTACGCTTCGCCGGTTCGGGCGAAACTCCGTCAACCCCGCTTGTCACCGGGATCCCCGGCAGGGCCCCCGCCGGCGCCGTCGGCGGTCTCGTCGTACGCCGACGTGCCCGAGTCCAGCAGCGGTTCCTGCTGCTTCATGTGCGCCGGGGCGAAGTAGCGCAGGGCGTGGTAGCCCGTGATCACGACGATCGTGCCGAGCGCGATCCCGCCCAGCTCGAAGCTGTCGCTGATGTTCAGCTTGACCCCGCCGACTCCGATGATGATGCCCGCCGCGGCCGGCACCAGGTTCAGCGGATTGCGCAGGTCCACCCGGCCGTTGATCCAGATCTGTGCGCCGAGGAGGCCGATCATGCCGTACAGGATCACGGTGATCCCGCCCAGCACCCCGCCGGGGATCGCGGCGACGACCGCGCCGAACTTCGGGCACAGGCCGAAGAGGAGGGCGAAGCCGGCCGCGGCCCAGTAGGCGGCCGTGGAGTAGACGCGGGTGGCGGCCATGACGCCGATGTTCTCGGAGTACGTGGTGTTCGGCGGGCCGCCCACCGCCGTGGACAGCATGGAGGCGGCGCCGTCGGCGGCGATGGCCGTGCCGAGCTTGTCGTCGAGCGAGTCTCCGGTCATCTCGCCGACGGCCTTGATGTGGCCGGCGTTCTCCGCGATCAGCGCGATGACCACCGGCAGGGCGATCAGGATCGCCGACCACTCGAAGGCCGGCGCGTGGAAGGTGGGCAGCCCGACCCAGTCGGCCTTGGCGACCCCCGACAGGTCGAGGCGCCAGTGGTCGACGGCATCCGGCCCGCCCACCGTCGAGTGGATCTTGCCGAAGACGAGGTCGAAGATCCAGGAGATGGCGTACCCGAAGACCAGGCCGAGGAAGATCGCGATCCGCGACCAGAAGCCCCGCAGGCAGACCACGGCCAGCCCGGTGAAGGCCATCGTCAGCAGGGCCGTCCACTGGTCCTGCGGCCAGTACGTGGACGCCGTCACGGGCGCCAGGTTGAAGCCGATCAGCATCACGACCGCGCCCGTCACCACCGGCGGCATCGCCGCGTGGATGATCCGGGCCCCGAACCGCTGGACCGCCAGCCCGGCCAGGAACAGCGCCGCGCCGACCACGAAGACCGCGCCGGTGACGACCGCGCTGTCCCCGCCGCTCGCCCGGATCGCCGCCGCGACGCCCACGAAGGAGAGCGAGCAGCCCAGGTAGGAGGGGACCCGGCCGCGGGTGGCGAGCAGGAAGATGACGGTGGCGACACCGGACATCATGATGGCGAGGTTCGGGTCCAGCCCCATCAGGACCGGGGCCACGAAGCTCGCCCCGAACATCGCCACGACGTGCTGGGCACCCAGCCCGGCGGTCCGCGGCCACGACAGCCGCTCGTCCGGCCGCACCACCGCGCCGGGGGCGGGGGTCCGCCCGTCTCCGTGCAGGGTCCAGCGCACGCCGAGGCCCATGTTCCACCGCTTTTCGTTCGTCGTTCTGCGTCGTTCTGCGTCGTTCTGCGTCGCTCGTCAGGAGCGTGGTCACGCTACGAGGCCGTAGGTGACCAGGCGACATATTACGGCCGGATAGGTGCAGGTTCGTCCCGGTTGGCTGCCGGGACCTCCGCCGTGACCGGCCGCTGCCGCAGCACGGTGGCCCCCACGATCAGGGCGAACGACAGCAGCGTGACCAGCCCGAACGACACCACGAGCGAGGTCGCGTCGGCCACCGCGCCGATCGCCGAGGGGGCGATCAGCCCCGAGGTGTACGTGATCGTCGCGACACCTGCGATGGCCTGCGCCGGGGCCGGACCGCTGCGCGCGGCCGCCGCGAAGGCCAGCGGGACCACCACCGCGATGCCGAGCCCGATCAGCCCGAAGCCGGCCAGGGCCGCGGCCGGCTGGTGCACCGTGACCACGAGCAGCCCGCCCGCGGTGGCCAGCGCGCCGCCCACCCGGACCGTGCGCACGGCCCCGAACCGGTCCACGACCTTGTCCCCGACCAGCCGGGCGAGCGCCATCGTCAGCGCGAAGGCGGTGGTCGAGGCGGCGGCGAGACCGGCGTCCGTGTGCAGTACGTCCCGCAGGTACACCGCGGACCAGTCCAGGCTCGCGCCCTCCGCGAAGACGGCGCAGAAGCCGATCGCGCCGATGAACAGCGCGGACTTCGGGGGCAGCGCGAAGTGCGGCGGAGCCTCCTCCCCGGCGGTGTCGGTCCGCAGGTCCAGGACTCCCCGTACGGCGATCAGCCCGGCCAGGGTCAGGGCGAGGGCGGCGATCAGGTGGTGCAGCCGGGCGTCGGCGCCGGAGTGCGCGGCCACCGTGCCGGCGGCCGAGCCGATCAGGGCGCCCACGCTCCACATGCCGTGCAGCGAGGACATGATCGAGCGTCCCAGCCGGTTCTCGGTCTCCACGCCCAGCGCGTTCATCGCCACGTCCGACATGCCGGCGGTGGCCCCGTAGACGAAGAGCACGAAGCAGAGCGTCCACAGGTTCGGGGCGAGGCTCGGCAGGATCAGGGCGAGCGTCCAGAGGGACAGCAGCATCCGCAGGGCGGTGCGCGCGCCGAAGCGGTGGTTGATGCGTCCGGCCAGCGGCATCGTGAGGGCCGCACCGAGCGCGGGGAAGGCGAGGGCCAGGCCCAGGGTGCCCGCGCTGAGCTGCGCGTGCTCCTGGATCCAGGGGATGCGGGTCGCGAAGGAGCCGGTGACCGCGCCGTGTGCGCAGAAGACGCCGGCGATGGCGAAGCGGGCATGGCGCAGTCGCGCCGGGCTGAGGTCGGTTTCCCCGGTCATGACCCGTAAACTATCAGGTACCCTGCCTGATAGTTAGCCCCCGGAACTCCTAGGATGGGCTCCGTGACTCCTGCCAAGGCCCTGACCGCCACCACCCGCGCCACCACCCGCGCCGCGTCCCCGGGTCCGTCCCCCGCCTCGCCGAGCACGGCCCGGGCCATCAACGACCGGCTCGCCCTCCAACTCCTCCAGGAGGAGGGCCCCCTGACGGCACCCCAGCTCAAGGAGCTGACCGGCCTGTCCCGCCCCTCCGTGGCCGACCTGGTGGAACGCCTCACCGGAGCCGGACTGATCGAGGTCGTCGGGGAATCCGGCGAGCAGCGGCGCGGACCCAACGCCAAGCTCTACGGGATCGTCGCCCGGCGGGCCTACCTCGCCGCGCTCGACGTACGCACGGACAGTGCCACGGCGGTCGTCGCCGACCTCCTCGGCCGGCCGCTGGCCCAGGCGGCCCTGCCCGTGGACGCCGTGGAGGAGGCGGTCGACCGGCTGGAGGAGCTCGTCCGGGAGGCGGGCGCCGACCGGCTCCACACCGTGGTCATCGGAGCCCCGGGACTGGTGGCCCCGGGCACCGGGGAGCTCCGCGACACCGCCGGCCTGCCCGCCTGGCACCGGGACCTGGTGGCGGCGGTGCAGCGGCGGCTGCCGGCGGTGGTCGCGGTGGAGAACGAGACCAACCTGGCGGCCCTGGCCGAACAGCGGGTCGGAGCCGCCCGGGACCTGGACTCCTTCGTGCTGCTCTGGCTCGGCGAAGGGGTCGGCGCCGCGGTGGTCCTGGACGGCCGGCTGCGCCGGGGCGCCTCCGGCGGCGCGGGGGAGATCGGCTTCCTGCCGGTGCCCGGTACGGGCGGCCTCCCGTCGGCCACGAACTGCGACGGCGGCTTCCACGAACTGGCCGGGCGGGGCGGGGTGGCCGCCCTCGCCGCGGCCCACGGCTACGACGGGCCGGTCGAGGAGGCCGTCGCGGGCGCGGCCGGACCGGAGTTCCTCGACGCCCTGGCCGAGCGCCTCGCCCTCGGGGCGGCGGCCGTCGCGGCGATCCTGGACCCCGGCTGCGTCGTCCTCGGCGGGGAACTCGGCCGCGCGGGCGGCCCCGCACTGGCGGCCCTGGTGGCCCGCCGCCTCACCGCCCTGAGCCCGATCCCGACCGAGGTCCGGGCCGGCGCCCTCGGTGACACGGCGGTGCTCACGGGCGCGCGGCTCGCCGCCCGCGAGTCGGCGCAGTCCGACCTCTTCACGGGCTGAGTCGCCGGTTCACGGTCTGAGTCGCCGGTTCGCGGGCCGAGGCGCTCGGCCCGCCCGGCGGCCCGTCGCCCTCAGCCGGCCCCGCGGCCGGCCAGGAACTCCGCGAAGGTCTGCTTGCCCACCGCGTGCGCGGGAGCCAGGTTGCCGCCCCGGACGAACCCGGCGTACGCCTTCCCGGCCAGCGGGAGCGGCACCACGCGCCGGTGGACGCCCCGCGCGGCCAGGTACGTGCGGCCCAGATCCGTCAGCAGCAGGGTCTCGGGGCCGCCCATGTCCGGGACCCGGCCCGCCGGCTCCGCCGTCGCCAGCTCCGCGAGCCGGTCCGCGACCTCCTCGGCGGCGATCGGCTGCACCCGGACCCCCTTGGGCAGCAGGACCACCGGCAGTTTCGCGGCCGTGCCGGACACCCGGGCCACCAGATCGTGGAACTGCGTGGTCCGCAGGATCGTCACGCCGAGCCCGGAGGCCTCCAGCAGCCGCTCCACCGCCAGCTTGCTGCGGTAGTAGCCGAGGGGGACCACGTCCACCCCCACGATCGAGATGTAGACGAGGTTCTGGACCGTCCCGGCGCGCCGGGCCGCCTCGATCAGGTGTCCGGCGGCCACCTCGTCACCGCCGCGCGTCGCGGTCGCGCAGTGCACGACCACCTCGGCGCCCGCCATCGCCGCGTCGAGTCCGGTGCCGTCCAGCAGGTCCACGGGGTGTACGGGTGCGTGCCGGCTGAGCACGCGGACGTCCTCGTGGCCCGCCTCCCGCAGCCGGGTGACGACCTGCGCCCCCAGGTTCCCCGTGCCTCCCGTGACCAGGATGCCGCCCATGGTTCCGCTCCCTTCCCAGGTCGGCGCGCCCCCGTGCGAGCCCGCCACGTGGGGACCGTACAGCCCCCGGGATCAAGGAGGTTGGCAGGACCGGCAGGCAGGACCGGCAGGATCGCCGGACCGTCCGGGGAAACGCGAGGACCCGGTGGCCGCCGGGCCACCGGGTCCTCACGTTCCTTCACCTACGAGGTCACCTGTGCGGTCACCGCGCGGGGAGTCAGCAGGCGCCCTGGTCCTTCCAGACGCCCCACTCGCCGGTGGTGCCGGGAGCCTCGTTCTGCGTCCACCACTGGGCCTTCCAGTTGTGGCCCTGGTGCGAGACGACGTTGCCGCTGTTGTAGACCGTGCCCGCCACGTACGCGGGGTTGGTGCACGTGCCGCCCGGAGGGGTCGTGGGCGGGGTGGTCGGCGGCGTGGTCGGGGGAGTCGTCGGCGGGGTGGTCGGCGGGGTCGTGGGCGGGGTGGTGCTGCCCGGCTGGACCACCGTCGTGCCGCGCGCCAGGTCACCGGCGAGCGCGTACGTCGTGCCGGAGATGTTCACCGTCCAGTTGGAAGGCGTGGAGACCGGCAGGTAGTAGTTGAAGGCCAGGTCGACCGAGGCGCCCGGGGCGAGCGTCTGCCACGCCGGGAGCTTCAGCGAGACCCGGTGGAAGTCGCCCTTCAGACCGCCGGCGTTGCCGCCGGTGTGGTCGCTCTTGATCACCTTGGTGCCGAAGCCCGACTGGTCGGAGGCGTTGGCCGGAGCCGCCGTCGAGTAGTCGAACTGGAACTCCGTGCCGCCCGGAAGCGTCGCGTTCGTGTTGTTGGTGATCTTGAGCTTCGGGGTGATCGGGTAGTTGGAGTCGCCGAGCTTGAACTCGTTGAACTCCGTCTTGATGTCCACGGCCTGCGTCGGCAGCGCGGTGTTGGACTTCTTGGCGCCGTACGGGGAGGCCGCCTTGAACTTGTCGTACATGACGGAGGTCAGCGTGTCGCCGATCTCGTACTGGCCCTTCGCGGCGTTCCAGCCGTAGTCGCCGGCCATCTCCCAGACCATGGTGCCGCCGATGCCGCGGTTGACCACGTAGTCGGCCTTGGCCGCCACCGACTGCTCGTCCTCGGTGGAGAGGAAGACCTTCTTCTGCGCGTTCCACAGCCACGGGGCGACCAGGTTCGCGTCGTACTTGCGGACGTAGGTGCCGGTCAGCGTGGTGTTCGCGGGGAAGCCGTACTTGGTGACGTAGTCGCCGACGATCCCCTTCTCGAGGTTCTTGGCGTGCCACATCGGGTTGGAACCGGCGGGGGACTCGACCCCGTTGGTGTCCTTGTCGTGCCACAGGTTGTCGATGCCGACCGCGCCGTCACCGCACTTGGTCAGACCCGCGCCGGCCGGGCAGGTGGTCGCGGACGCCTTGCCCCACAGACCGTCGGTGCCGCCCTGGACGTTCTTGAAGCCGCGGGTGTAGTAGGGCAGGCCGATGTTGATGCGGCCCGCCGGCATGGAGCCGCGGAAGTAGTGGTAGGCCCAGTCGGTGTTGAGGTAGCCGATGCCGCCGTACTGGGAGCTGCCGTAGACGTTGGCGGCCGCCAGCTCGGCGTCCTTGCCGTCGTCGAAGAGCGAGGCGTTGGGACCGACGTACTCGTTCCAGGCGCCGTGCAGGTCGTAGGACATGATGTTGACGTAGTCCAGGTACTTCTGCATCTGGAACGTCTCCATGCCGCGCAGCAGGTAGCCGGAGGAGGGAGCGGCGACGGTCAGCAGGTAGTGCTTGCCGTCGGCGGCGCCGGCCCGGTCGAGCTTCTCGCGCAGGGACTTCATCAGGACGTCGTAGCCCTGGACCAGCCCGGCCCGGCGGGCGTTGGAGAGCTGCCAGTCGAGCGGGTTGCCCGCGTCCTTCATCGTGGTCGGGTACTCGTAGTCGATGTCGACGCCGTTGAACCCGTACTTGCGGATGAACTCGACCGAGGAGTCCGCGAAGGTGTTGATGCCGGCCGTGTTCACCGAGCCGTCGGCGTTGGTGGCCATCGAGTAGAAGCCGCCCGACGCGACGCGGTTGCCGTCGTCGCCGAAGTAGCCGCCGGTCTCCGCCCAGCCGCCGACCGAGATCAGCGTCTTGACGTTCGGGTACTGCTTCTTGAATTTGTTCAGAAGGTTGAAGTTGCCCTTGTAAGGGAGGGCGGGGTCCATCTCGGCACCCGCGACGCCCGGCCAGGTCATCCCGGTGGCGGAGTTGTTCGCGTTGTCCGCGCCGACCGAGATCTTGTTGTTGCCGTCGACGTGGGCGAAGGCGTAGTTCAGGTGGGTGACCTTGGACCACGGGATGTTGTTGGGCAGGTAGGCAGGGGTGCCGTCCTTGCCCGTGCGCCAGCCCGTGAAGTAGCCGATGACGCGGCGCTGGTGGTCGGCGCCCATCTTCTCGCGGCCCTCGGTGTCGTAGACCGAGCAGTACGGGACGTCCACACCCGCGGTCTTGTACAGACCGTCGGGGCGACAGGACTCGTTGTCGGCGGCGTGTGAGACGCCCGCCGAGAGCCCCGCGACCAGCAGACCGGCGATTGCGGCGCCGGACGTCAGGAGCATGGCCCGCGTCTTGGTGGGGGACAGCATTGTGCCTCCTGGGGAGGGGAGGATGGCAGGACACAACAGGCTGAAACGTGGTGCGTGTTGGCCCGTGACGTGCGCACATCTGACGGGCTGTCTCCCGGGGAAGATGAAGGGAACGTTAAGAGGACTAGACCAACCCGTCAATAGGTCTGGACCAAAGTGCGCGATCCGGCAAGGTCCCGCGCGGGTTCCGTCAAGGGGATCTTCCGCGCATGTGAGGGGGCGGGAATCGGCCGAACGGCGCAATCCGCACACCCGGAGGTGACCTAATGTGTGACCCAGGCCACATTGACTCACCTGTATGGCTGCCGATCACCCGTGGCACACTGGCTTCAGTACCAGTAGCAGCGCACTCCGGGGTCGGTGTAATTCCGAACCGGCGGTTATAGTCCGCGACCCGTCCGCAGCCAGCGGCCGGTTGACCAGGTGAAATTCCTGGACCGACGGTTAAAGTCCGGATGGGAGGCAGTGCGCGGCGGGCCAGTCACCGGTACGCCGCCGTCGGCGGTCCATCGGCACATCCCTCGGGACGTGCCGTCGAACGGACCGATTTTCCGGCCCTGGCGTCCCCGCGTGTGCTACCCGCTTCATCTGTCGTATCCCGACAGGCCCCGGAGTCCGTGCCCGATGAGGCAGGAGGACCCGGTGGCGACACACGCCGCGCACGCAGCACCCGACGCGGGCACCCGCGCCATGCGCCGAGCCGTCGAGCTCGCCGCCCGCGGACTCGGCTCCACCAGCCCCAACCCGGTCGTCGGCTGCGTCATCACCGACGCCTCGGGCAGCATCGTGGGCGAAGGCTGGCACGAGCGGGCCGGCGGCCCGCACGCCGAGGTCCACGCCCTGAACGCGGCGGGCGCGGCAGCCCGCGGCGCCACCGCCTACGTCACCCTCGAACCCTGCAACCACACCGGCCGTACGGGACCCTGCGCACAGGCCCTCATCGCCGCCGGGATCGCCCGCGTGGTCTACGCGGTCTCCGACCCGAACCCGCAGGCCAGCGGCGGCGGCGCCACCCTGCGCGCCGCCGGGATCGACACCACGGCCGGACTGCTCGCCGAGGAGGCCGCGGCGGGCAACGCCGCCTGGCTGACCTCCGTACGCCTGGGCCGCCCGTACATCCTGTGGAAGTACGCCGCGACCCTCGACGGCCGCATCGCGGCGGCCGACGGCACCAGCCGCTGGATCAGCTCGCCCGAATCCCGCGCCGACGTCCACCGGCTGCGCGCCGAGTCCGACGCCGTCGTCGTCGGCTCCGGCACCCTGCGCGCCGACGACCCGCACCTCGCGGTACGGGGCATCGACGGCTTCACCTCCGCCGACCAGCCCCTGCGCGTGGTCCTGGACACCCACGCCACCATCCGGCCCACCGCCCGGATCCTGGACGAGGCCGCCCCCACCCTGATCGCCGTCGCCGAGGATGCGGACACCCGCCACCTCGCCGGAGTCGAGCTGGCCCGGCTCCCGTACGACAAGTACGGGATCTCCGTGGACGCCCTGCTGAGCGAGCTGTACGGGCGCGGCATCCGCTCCGTCCTCCTCGAAGGCGGCCCCACCCTGGCCGGCGCCTTCGTCGCCGCGGGAGCCGTCGACAAGGTCGTCGGCTACCTCGCCCCCGTCCTCCTCGGCGCGGGCCCCCTCGCCCTCGCCGACGCCGGCATCGGCACCCTCGCCGACGCGCTCCGGCTCCGGATCACCGAAACCGTCCGCATCGGCACGGACATCCGCGTCACCGCCGTCCCCGAGTCGGCGCCCTCCGCCCCCACTGCCCTCAAGGAGCACTGAGTGTTCACCGGAATCGTCGAAGAACTGGGCGAGGTCGTCGCCGTCGAGGAGCTCGCCGAAGCCTCCCGCTTCCGCCTGCGCGGCCCGGTCGTCACCGAGGACGCCAAGCACGGCGACTCCATCGCCGTGAACGGCGTCTGCCTGACGGTCGTGGAGACCGGTGACGGCGAGTTCACCGCCGACGTCATGCAGGAGACCCTGAACCGCTCCAGCCTCGGCGCCCTCGCCCAGGGCTCCCGGGTCAACCTGGAGCGCCCGATGGCACTCGGCGGACGGCTTGGCGGCCACCTGGTCCAGGGGCACGTGGACGGCACCGGCGAGATCCTCGACCGGACCCCCTCCGAGCACTGGGAGATCGTCAAGGTCGCCCTCCCGGAGAACCTCTCCCGCTACGTGGTCGAGAAGGGCTCCATCACGGTCGACGGCGTCAGCCTCACCGTGGTCGAGGCCGCCGCCGACTGGTTCACGATCAGCCTCATCCCCACCACCCTCGCGCTGACCACCCTGGGCATCAAGAAGCCCGGCGACCCGGTCAACCTGGAGGTCGACGTGCTGGCCAAGTACGTGGAGCGGCTGCTCGGCGCGAACGGCGGGCAGGGGGAGACGGCACGATGAGCGCCCTGAACTGGCTGAACTCGGAGGCGTTCACCGCCTTCGACCAGCACATCAAGTGGTCCGACATGATCGGCAACACGATCGGTCTGATCGCCCTCGCCCTCGGCTGGCGGCGCTCCATATGGACCTGGCCGGCCCAGTTCCTCTCCGGCGCGATCCTCTTCGTGGCCTTTGCCGCCGGTCACCTTTCCGGCAGCGCCGGCAAGCAGGTCGTCGTCATGCTCGTCGCCGCGTGGGGCTATGCCCAGTGGAACCGGGGCCGGAAGCAGGCCCAGGACGGCGGGCTCGCCGTCCGCTTCGCCACCTGGCGCGAACGCGGGGTCCTGGTGGCCGCGGCCGCCGTCGGCACGGTCGCCGTCGCACTCCTCTTCACCGCTTACCCGGCCCTGTCCTGGGACCCCTGGCCCGACGCCTACATCTTCGTCGGCACGGTCGTCGCCATGTACGCCCAGTCGCGCGGCATGGTCGAGTTCTGGTTCGCCTGGCTCCTGGTCGACCTGGTGGGCGTGCCCCTGAACTTCGCCAACGGCTACGCGTTCTCCGGTTTCGTCTACGTCATCTACGGCGCGCTCGTCCTGTGGGGCATGCGCGACTGGTGGCTCCGCTCGCGTACCACCACCGCCCCGGCTCTGGAAGGAGCAACGGCATGACCCCGAACCCCGTCCTGAAGCCCGTGCCCGACGTCGAGCACGAAGAGGTCTTCCGGCTCGACCCCGTCGAGCAGGCCATCCGCGACATCGCGGCCGGCCGGCCGGTGGTCGTCGTCGACGACGAGGACCGCGAGAACGAGGGCGACCTCGTCATCGCCGCCGAGAAGGCCACCCCCGAGATCATCGCCTTCATGATGAGCGAGTGCCGCGGCCTGATCTGCGCCCCGCTGGAGGGCGACGAGCTGGAGCGGCTCGAACTCCCGCAGATGGTCCAGCACAACACCGAGTCGATGCAGACCGCCTTCACCGTCTCCGTCGACGCGAGCGGCGCCCACGGCGTCACCACCGGCATCTCGGCCGCCGACCGCGCCACCACCCTGCGGCTGCTGGCCGACGGGGTCTCGGGCCCCGCGGACTTCGTCCGCCCCGGGCACGTCTTCCCGCTGCGCGCCAAGCCCGGCGGCGTCCTGGTCCGCAACGGCCACACCGAGGCCGCCGTCGACCTCGCCCGCCTCGCGGGCCTGCGCCCGGCCGGCGCCATCGTGGAGATCGCCGGCGAGGACGGCGTCATGCTGCGCCTGCCCGAGCTGATCCCCTTCGCCCGCAAGCACGGACTGACGATCATCTCCATCGAGGACCTGATCGCCTACCGCCGCTCCGCCGAGCCGACCGTGCGCCGCGAGGCCCAGGTCAACCTGCCGACCGCCTTCGGCCACTTCACCGCGTACGGGTACCGCTCCACCGTCGACGGCGTCGAGCACGTCGCCCTCGTCCACGGCGAGATCGGCGACGGCGAGGACGTCCTGGTCCGCATGCACTCCGAGTGCCTGACCGGGGACATCTTCCAGTCGCAGCGCTGCGACTGCGGCCCCCAGCTGCACAGCGCCATGGAGCGGGTCCAGGCGGCCGGCCGCGGTGTGATCGTCTACCTGCGCGGTCACGAGGGCCGCGGCATCGGCCTGCTGTCCAAGCTGCGCGCGTACGAGCTCCAGGAGCGCGGCCGCGACACCCTCGACGCCAACCTGGAACTGGGCCTGCCGGCCGACGCCCGCGACTACGGGGCCGGCGCCCAGATGCTCGCCGACCTCGGTGTCCACAGCGTCCGGCTGCTGACCAACAACCCCGACAAGGCGGAAGCCCTCATCAGCCACGGCATCAAGGTTTCCGACCGGGAGCCGATGCCCATGGAGGCGGGCGAGCACAACCTGCGCTACCTGCGCACCAAGCGGGACCGGATGGGCCACGACCTGCCCTGGCTCGACGGGGCCGTGACCACGTCCGCCTGCGGCAACCAGTAACACCACCCGGCAGCACCACCCCGAGCACCACCCACACCACACGCAGTAACCCCATACGAACGCAACGAGGAGCAGAGCTGTGAGCGGCAAGGGCGCACCCGAACTGAGCGTGAAGAACTGCGGAGACCTGCGCATCGCGGTGATCGCGGCCCAGTGGCACGAGAAGGTCATGGACGGCCTGGTGGACGGCGCCCTGCGGGCCCTGCACGAGCTGGGGATCGACGAGCCCACCCTGCTGCGCGTCCCGGGCAGCTTCGAGCTCCCGGTCGTGGCGAAGGTACTGGCCGGTCGCGGTTACGATGCCATCGTCGCCCTCGGCGTGGTCATCCGCGGCGGCACCCCGCACTTCGAATACGTCTGCCAGGGCGTCACCCAGGGCCTGGTACAGGTGTCGATCGACACCGGAGTCCCCATCGGCTTCGGCGTACTGACCTGCGACAACGACGAGCAGGCGCTGGACCGCGCCGGGCTCGAGGGGTCGAACGAGGACAAGGGGCACGAAGCGGTCACCGCCGCCGTCTCCACCGCCATGATCGTGCGGGCCGTCACGAACCCTGGCGCCAGCAGGTAGTCGCCGACCCCGTATTCTGAGGACCATCATGGCGAACAAAACCCCCAAGAGCTTCGAAGAGCTCTTCACCGAGCTCCAGCTCAAGGCCAACGGTGACCCGAGCACCTCCCGTACCGCCGAGCTGGTCGGCAAGGGCGTCCATGCCATCGGCAAGAAGGTCGTCGAGGAGGCCGCCGAAGTCTGGATGGCCGCCGAGTACGAGGGCAAGGAAGCCGCCGCGGAGGAGATCTCCCAGCTGCTCTACCACGTCCAGGTGATGATGGTGGCGCGCGGGATCTCCCTCGAAGACGTCTACGCGCACCTCTAGGCCGCAGCAGTTCTCAGGCCGCAGCAGTTCCGCGTGAGCCCCGGCACAGGCTGCCGGGGCGTCCGCGCGCCCCGCACACGTACCAGCACACCCTTTCGCACCTACGCACCAAAGGAAGCCCCATGCTGCGCATCGCCGTCCCCAACAAGGGTTCACTCTCCGGACCGGCGTCGGCGATGCTCCATGAGGCCGGCTACCGGATGCGCAAGGAGTCCAAGGAGCTCGTGGTCGTCGACCCCGAGAACGAGGTGGAGTTCTTCTACCTCCGCCCCAAGGACATCGCGATCTACGTGTCCTCCGGCAAGCTCGACATCGGCATCACCGGCCGAGACCTGCTGCTCGACTCCGGCGCCAGCGCCGAGGAGATCCTGCCGCTGAACTTCGGCCGCTCCACCTTCCGCTACGCCACCATCCCCGGCACCGCGAAGGGCCCCGAGGACTTCCACGGGATGACCATCGCGACCTCGTACGAGGGAATCGTCGCGAAGCACCTCGCCGACCAGGGCATCGAAGCCTCCGTCGTCCACCTCGACGGCGCGGTCGAGACCGCCATCCAGCTCGGCGTCGCCCAGATCATCGCCGACGTCGTCGAGACCGGCACCAGCCTGCGCAACGCCGGACTGGAGGTCATCGGCGAGCCGATCATGACCTCCGAGGCCGTCGTCATCCGCGGCAACGGCACCGACCCCGAGGACCCCCGGGCCCAGCAGTTCCTGCGCCGCCTCCAGGGCGTCCTGGTCGCCCGCAGCTACGTGATGATGGACTACGACTGCCGCGCCGAGCACCTGGAGCGCGCGGTCGCCCTCACCCCGGGTCTGGAGTCGCCGACCGTCTCCCCGCTGCACAACGAGGGCTGGGTCGCCGTCCGCGCCATGGTCCCCGCCAAGGAGGCCCAGCGGATCATGGACGACCTGTACGAGCTCGGCGCGCGCGCGATCCTCACCACCTCGATCCACGCCTGCCGCCTCTGACGGCCCCTCGGGTCTCCCTGATTTCCGCGATCCGTCACCCGGCACCACCCGAAGGCACCTGACGAACATGGCCGACGCCACCGCCCAGCCCGCACCGCCCGCCCTGCCGGTCACCTTCCGGCCGACCCGCACCCGGGCCGTCCTGCTGGGCGTGGGCGCCGCCATGTTCGTCACGATCACGGCGATCGCGCTCGTCCTCGAAACCCTGCACCCCGGTGAGCGGATCGCCTTCGTCTTCACCGCGGCCCTGCTCTCCTCCGTCCTCGTGCTGCTCAGCCGCCCCAAGGTGGTCGCCGACGAGACCGGGGTCACGGTCGTCAACCTCACCACCACCCGCCGCCTGGAGTGGGCGCAGATCCTGCGCGTCAACCTCCGCCCCGGCGACGCCTGGGTGTTCCTCGACCTGAGCGACGGCACCAGCCTGCCCGCCCTCGGCATCCAGCCCGGGGTCGCCAAGGCCCAGGCGATCGGCGACGCCCGCGCCCTGCGCGCCCTGGCCGAAGCCCACGGAACCGGCTCAAAGAACGACTGAGCGCGGCCGACCTCGTCGCTGCGTCCCATTGCGGCGGCGGTCCCAATGACTAACCTGGTGGGCGGGGCGCGCACATGCGTGCCCTCCCACACGCCCCGGGACCCCGTGGCCCGTGGGCACCATCGACCTGAGGAGTGACTCCCTCCAGCAATGGACGGATCGTCCGGTAGTACACGCGCCGCCCTCCCCCCGGAGGCGGCGGCATGACCATCCCGCTACTCCTGCTCGTGGCGGCATTCGCCCTGATCCTCGCCAACGGTTTCTTCGTGGCGGCCGAATTCGGCCTCGTCACCGTCGAGAGACCCGAGGCCGAACGCGCCGCGGCCGAGGGCGACCGCCGTGCCCGCACGGTCGTCGCAGCCCTGAGGGAGCTGTCCTTCCAGCTCTCCGGCACCCAGCTCGGCATCACCATCACCTCCCTCGTGGTCGGCATGCTCGCCGAGCCCGCCCTCGCCGCCCTGCTGGCCGGACCGCTCGAAGCGACCGGCCTCCCCAAGGGCGCCGTACCCGGTGCGGCCGTCGTCATCGGCATGCTGCTCGCCTCCGCCGTCCAGATGGTCGTCGGCGAGCTCGTCCCGAAGAACTGGGCCGTCTCCCGGCCGCTCCAGGTGGCCCGTTTCGTGGCCGGCCCGCAGCACGTCTTCTCCCGGGTCTTCCGGCCCGTCATCGCGGGCCTCAACGCCGTCGCCAACCGGCTCGTCCGGGCGCTCGGCGTGGAGCCCACCGAAGAGATGGCCTCCGCCCGCACCCCCGGCGAACTGGTCTCCCTGGTCCGTCATTCGGCCCAGGCCGGAGCCCTGGAACAGGACACCGCCGACCTCTTCGTACGGACCCTCTCGCTCGGCGAGCTCACGGCGCAGCTGGTCATGACCCCCCGGGTCAAGGTCAGCGCCCTCCAGCACACGGCCACCGCGGCCGACGTGCTCAACCTGACCCGCGCCACGGGCCTGTCCCGCTTCCCCGTCTACCGCGAGCGCATCGACGAGATCACCGGGGTCGTCCACCTCAAGGACGCCCTCGCCGTGCCCGAGTCCGAGCGCGCCCGCACCAGCGTCAGCGGGATCTGCGTGGCCCCGCTGCTGGTGCCCGGCTCCCTGCCGGTGCAGCCGCTGCTGGAACGGCTGCGCAGCGAACAGCCCATGGCCGTGGTCGTCGACGAGTACGGCGGCACCGCCGGCGTCGTCACCCTGGAGGACATCGTGGAGGAGCTCGTCGGCGAAGTCCGCGACGAGCACGACCTCGCGGAGGACGGCAGCCCCGAACTGGCCGCCGTACCCGCCGAGGACGGCCGCCCCTCCTGGGAGGCCGACGGGAGCTGCCGCGTGCAGACCCTCCGCCGGATAGGCCTGGAGGTCCCCGAAGGCCCGTACGAGACCGTCGCCGGGCTCGTCGCCGACCTGCTCGGCCGCATCCCCGCCCCCGGGGACCGAGCCGAACTCCCCGGCTGGAAGCTCTCCGTGCGCCAGGTCCGCCGCTACCGCGCCGAGCGGGTCCGCCTCGTGCGCACCGCTCCCGCGGGCCCGGGCGGCCCCGGCTCCTACGGGCTCGCCTCCGACGGGTTCGCCCCGCCGGCCGCCGCGCCCGCGGAGCTGGCACAGGTGGGTGGCCGGTGAACGCGCTCCAACTGCTCTTCGCCCTGCTGCTCGTCCTGGCCAACGGCTTCTTCGTCGGAGCCGAGTTCGCCCTCGTCTCCGTCCGCCGCAGTCAGATCGAACCGCTGGCCGCCGGTTCCAAGCGGGCCCGCCAGGTGCTCCACGGGCTGGAGAACCTGCCGCGCATGATGGCCGCCGCGCAGTTCGGCATCACCATGTGCTCGCTCACCCTCGGCGCCGTGGCCGAACCCACCGTGGCCCGGCTCCTGGAGCCGGTCTTCCACGCCGCCCACGTGCCCGAAGGACTGATCCACCCGCTGGGCTACGCCGTGGCCCTCACCGCGGTGATCTTCCTGCACCTGGTCATCGGCGAGATGGTCCCCAAGAACCTCGCCATGGCCGCCCCCGAGAAGACGGCCCTGTGGTTCAGCCCCGGACTCGTCGCCTTCGCACGGGTCTGCGGACCGGTCACCACGGCGCTGGGCGCCTGCGCCACGCTGATCCTGCGGCTCTTCAAGGTGGAGCCCAAGGACGAGGTCGAGGCCGTCTACACCTCCGCCCAGCTCGGCCGCCTGCTCAAGGACTCCCGGCAGGCAGGCCTGCTGGAGCCGGTCGAGCAGGAGCGCCTGGAGGACGCGCTGGAACTGGGCAGCCGCCCGGTCACCGACGTCCTCCTCGCCCCGGCCCGGCTGGTCACGGTCGGCCCGGCCGTCACCCCGCGCCAGATCGAGCAGCTGACGGTCCGCACCGGGTACTCCCGGTTCCCCGTCCGCGCCGACAGCGGCGCCTTCATGGGCTACCTGCACGTGAAGGACGTCCTGGACCTGGAGGACCGGGAACGGGCCGTGCCCCAGCGGGTCTGGCGCCGGATGACCACGGTCTGCTCCACGCTCCCGCTGGACGACGCCCTGACGGTCATGCGCCGGGACGCCACCCACTTGGCGCAGGTCGCGGACCCCTCGGGCCGGGTCCTGGGCCTGGTCGCCATGGAGGACGTCCTGGAGACGCTGGTCGGGGAGGTACGAGACCCGGCCCACCGGGGGTACGTGCGGAGCGCGTAACCCCGCGCCTCGAACGCCGGCGAGGCTGGACGCATCCAGCCCGTCCGGCGTTCGAGGACCGGGTCCGGGCAGCGCCCGGGGAACGGTGGAACGGCGGGTAGGGGACTCCGCCCCGCGCAGCGGCCCACTACAGCGGCGGCGGATCCGGCCGTTCCTGGGGACCGCGCCCCGACAGGACCTCCCCGTAGGCCTGCATCAGGTCCGCCAGCCGCAGGGTGGAGAGATCCTCCCGGGACGGATCACCGGTGAAGCCCGACAGCCGCAGGTCCCGGTACGCGCAGCTCTTCTCGTACAGCGTGCGCAGGAACCGCCCGTTGCCCAGCTCGTCGATCCACCCCTGCTCCACCACGTGCCCGCTGATGCTCCGCAGCTCCTCCAGCGCCTCCTCGTCCCACCGGTCGCCGTTGGCGTCCGCCAGCACCCCGCCGATCGAGGTGAGTTCCAGCGGCCGGTAGCTGGGGAAGTCCACCCGCGTGGTGAACCGCGAGGACAGTCCCGGATTCGTGGCGAGCAGCCGGTCCATCCCCGCCGGATAGCCCGCGAGGATCACGACCAGGTGGTCGCGGTTGTCCTCCGCCCGCTTCAGGAGCACCTGCAGGGCCTCGTCGCCGTACGCGTCACCCTTGCTGTAGCCGGAGTTGGAGAGGCTGTACGCCTCGTCCACGAACAGCACCCCGCCGATCGCCGAGTCGATCAGCTCGTTCGCCTTCACGGCGGTCTGCCCGAGGAACTCGCCGACCAGGTCGGCGCGCCCGGCCTCCACGAGGTGGTCGCCGCCGAGCAGGCCCAGCGCGTAGAAGACCCGGCCCAGGATCCGCGCCACCGTGGTCTTCCCCGTGCCCGACGGCCCGGAGAAGACGAAGTGCCGTTTCGGCGGCTGCACCGGCAGCCCCTGCCCCGTCCGCAGCCTGGCCATGTGCAGCTGCGCGGAGAGCGCCTTCACCTGCCGTTTGACCGGCTCCAGCCCCACCATCCGCTCCAGCTCCGCGAGCGCCTCGGCCAGCGCCGCCGGATCCGCCGGCCCGGCCGGCAGCCCCGTTGGTCCCGCCTGCGCGGGCAGCGAGGCCTTGTGCCGTACCCCGGCCGGCAGACCCGTGCCGGGCCCGGGCGCCCCGGCGCCGTGCCGCGGCTCCGGCGGGTCGGCCGCCATCGGCGGGTCCGGGTCCGGCTGCCCGTCGGCGGCGACCCCCTGGACCGGACCGCCGCCCAGCGCCACCGCCGCGAAGTCCCCGCCCGACGCGGCCGCTCCGTGCCCGCCGAAGGACTCGTAGCCGGCGCCGCTCGCGTATCCGGCCAGGCCGTCGGCGTCCTCGCTGTCCTCGATCGCCGTCAGCCGGGCCGCCGTGTCCATGAACGCCGGGTCCACCCGGTGCACCGCCCGGTACAGCGGCAGGGCCGCCGCGCTGCGCCCGGTCCCCTCGTGCGCCCGCGCCAGCCAGTACCGCAGCTCCTTGCGCTGGGGCTGCTCGCTGCGGCAGCGCATCAGCGAGGCCGCCAGCAGCGGCTCGGCCTGCCCGTACATCTCCAGGCGGACCCGGGCCATCCCGCCGAACAGGCCCGCCTCGATGCCCAGGAGCGGATCGTCGACCAGCGATTCGGTGGAGCGCACCAACTGCTCCCAGTCCTTGACCAGGTAGGCCCGGCAGGCGTGCAGGAAGCGCACCTGGGGGTCGGTGTCCACGGGCGGCAGAGCGGCCAGCGCCTGGTCCAGCTCGGGGACGTGGCGCCCGTCCAGCCAGTGCGAGGCGTGCGCCAGCAGCAGGTCCCGCCTGGTCTCCAGTACCGGCTGCACCCACCAGCCCAGCCAGTACCAGGAGTTCAGCGTCCGCCGGTGGCGGGCCCGCTGTTCCCCGAAGCGGTCCCGGTGGGCGTACATGCGCAATAACGCGTTGGTGGTGTCGACGCGGAGCGCGTGCAGGCCCAGCCAGGCATCGGCCATCGCCGGATCGAGTCGTACCGCCGTCCGGAACTCCTCCTCGGCCTGCGGGTAGGCGCCCATCGTGCAGGCGTCCACTCCTCGCAGCCAGGCGAGTTCGGCCGGGGCGTGCGCGCTGCTGCCGTGCGCGGCGAAGTCCATCACATCCCCCACAAGCTGCCCCCGTGGTGCTCAGCAACCCCCGCGATGCGTACGCGAGTTGTTCCTGCGCCGATGAAATCAGGGGTGCATCGTACCTGCGGTTACGCACCTTACGTAGGGTGCGTCGAAGACGGGACGGGCGCAGATCGGGGCCGTCCGCGGTGACGCAGGGTGAGAGAAAAGCCGGGATGTGCCCCCTGCGACACGGCGACGGGGGAGTGCCGGGCGGGACGTGGCGGGGGACCGGGGGACAGAACGAAGCCCCCGATCACGGGGGAACAATCGGGGGCTTCGCGTCCGTGGCGGCCGGTGAGAGCCGCTTCCACAGAACGTAAGGCCGTCCCGGTCCCGGGTCAAGCGGCTTGGAGACACCCGCGGAGCGGGCCTTCCCGCCGCCCTTCAGGCCTGGGGGGCCTAGTCACCCTCCGTCACGACGGCACCCGTTCCGGCCGCCCCGGCCGCCCCGGAAGTCCACTCGTATCCCGTACTGCTCTGCCGCACCAGGGTGTCCGCGAAGGGGCGCGAAGGATCATCCGAGAAGTGCGCGAGCTCCGCGCGCTCCCATCCGTCCCAGAAGTCGGAAAGTTCGCGCCCGTCCCGGTTGCGTCCGCGCCCCCAGGACCGCGCACGCGGCGTCTCCATCCACAGCAGCCGCGCCAGGTGCGGGCGCAGGGCGCGCCGTCCGGCACCGACCCCCTCGACGAGCAGCACCGGACCGGGCTCCAGCACCCGCTCCGGCCCGAACCGCCGCTCGATCCAGTCGTACGGGGCCCAGTGCGCGGCCCGCCCCGCGGCGAGCGGCTCCAGCACCTGCACCCGCAGCCGCCCCACCCACCCGAACAGCTCCTCATGGGTGGCCACATCGTCCAGCCGCAACACGGGAACCCCGCCCAGGGCCTCGGCGAGCACCCCCGCGAAGGTGCTCTTCCCGGAGCCGGCGTGCCCGTCGATCCCGACGAGGCGGACGGGTCCGAGGGAGGGGGGCGCGGCGAGGATCTCGCGGGCGAGGGGTCGAAGTGACGGAAGGGACGAAAGCGACGGCTGAGTCTCCACCAACCCAGCGTATGGCCTGTGGGCCACGGCCCCCGAAGCTGCCGAAGACCACCGCCCCGGCGCCAGCCCCCCCCTCGCTGCTGCCGCGGGGCGAACTCCCAGCAGCCCCCTTCGCCGCTGCTGCGGAGCAGGGTTCCCCGCAGCCCCCTGTTCCGCTGCGCGGGACGAAGTCCCCTACCCGCCCTTCGCCCGTTCCCCGGGGCTCCGCCCCGGACCCCCTGGGGCTCCGCCCCGGACCCCCTGGGGCTCCGCCCCGGACCCCCTGGGGCTCAGCCCCCGACCCCCTGGGGCTCAGCCCCGGACCC
>NZ_JBHXKA010000044.1:0-61263 GCF_042722885.1 Streptomyces sp. NPDC058401 | reverse complement strand
GAGTAGGGGTCGTTCGGGACCGCGTCGAAAGTTGAGTTGCTCAATTTTTGACGCGGCGAAACCCGTGAGCGTACGGTGGACAAACCGTCCCCGAACCCCCTTAAGGCCCCGTACCGCCCATGGAAATGACCCTCGTCTCGATCGTCGGCGTCAGCAGCATCGTCGCCGTCGCCGCCTTCTCGAAGCGCCTCGGCCTCGCCGCCCCCCTGAGCCTGGTGGTCGTCGGCATCGCCCTCAGCTTCGTACCGGGCGTGCCGGCGCTCGCCGTCGAGCCGGAGTGGGTCCTCGCGGGCGTGCTGCCACCCCTGCTCTATTCGTCGGCCGTGAACATGCCCGCGTCGGACTTCCGCCGCAACATCAAGGCGATCAGCGGGCTCGCGGTCCTGCTGGTGGCCGTCACCACCCTCGGGGCGGGCTGGCTCTTCCACTGGCTCATGCCCGGCCTCGGCTGGCCCGCCGCCTTCGCCCTCGGCGCCGTGGTCAGCCCCACCGACGCCGTCGCCGCGACCTCCATGGGCAAACAGCTCGGCCTTCCGTCACGGCTGCTGACCATGCTGGAGGGCGAGGGGCTCGTCAACGACGCCTCCGCGCTGGTCCTGCTGCGCTCCGCGATCGCGGCCATGGCCGGAACCGTCTCCCTGGCCGGGGTCGCCGGGAACTTCCTCTTCTCCGTGGCCCTCGCCACCGTCGTCGGCATCGTCGTGGGCCTGGTCAACGTCCGGGTCCGGGCCCTGCTCAAGGACAGCCTGCTGAACACGGCGATCTCCTTCGTGGTGCCCTTCGTCGCCTTCCTGCCGGCCGAGGAGTTCCACGCCTCCGGAGTCCTCGCGGTGGTCGTCGCGGGTCTGGTCACCGGCCACCAGGCCCCGCGCTTCCTCAGCGCCCAGGACCGGCTGGCCGAGGCCATGAACTGGCGCACCCTCGCCTTCCTGCTCGAAAGCGCCGTCTTCCTCCTGATGGGACTCGGCCTGAAGGGTCTCCTCGACCAGGTCGCCACGGACGGGCTCAGCGCCTGGCGCGCCCTGTTCATCGGCCTGGCCGCCGCCGCCCTGGTGATCGTCGCGCGCATGGTGTTCGTCGCCCCGCTCATCGCCTCCCTGCACAAGGACGCGCAGCGGGCCGCCGCGAGCAAGCCCCGGCTCGACTGGCTGATGGACCGGCTCGGCGCCCCGGAGTCCGAGCAGCAGGCCAATCCGCTGCGCCCCCGCAGGGAGCTGACGCCCCGACGCAGGGAGCAGATGAAGGAACGCGTCACCCGGGCCTCGGCCGACGCCGACTTCAAGGTCAACGAGAACCTCGGCTGGCGCAGCGGCGTGGCCCTGGCCTGGGCCGGGATGCGCGGGGCGATCACCGTCGCCGCGGCCCAGACCCTGCCCGAGGACACCCCGTACCGCCCCCAGCTGCTGCTCATCGCCTTCGTGGTCGCCACCACCACCCTGCTGCTCCAGGGCCTGACCCTGCCCGCCGTCATCCGGAAGGTGAAGATCTCCGGGGACGACCCGGTCCGCTTCCGGGAGGAGTACCGGCGGCTGCTGGAAGAGGCCGCCGAGGCCGGCCGGGCCGTACTGGAGGAGCCCGGCCTCGTACGGGCCGACGGCAGCCCGTACGCGCCGGAGGTCCTCGCGAAGGTCCGCGAGGACGCCCGGCTGGACCGGAAGGACGAGGCCGGCGCCGTCCCCGCGATCGACGGAGCCCGTGAGCAGTACGTGGACCTGCGGCTCGGCGTGATCGCGGCCTCGCGGGACGCCGTACTGGCCGCCCGCTCGACCGGGGTCTACAGCTCGCAGGCCATCAACCAGGCACAGCGGGGCCTGGACCTGGACGAGGCCATGTTCCAGAGGCTCAGCGCCGGCGCCGGCGCAGGGCACTGAGCCGCCGCCGGCTCTCGCTCAGTCCCCTTCGACTTCGACCCTGACCGCCGACACCGGGCAGGCCCGGGCGGCCTCCCGCAGCAGCGGGCTGCCGGCGCCGTCCTCGCGGCCCGGCAGCAGGGCGCCGAAACCGTCCTCGTCCTGGGTGAACACGGCCGGGGCCGTCAGGGCACACTGTCCGGCCCCGATGCAGCGGTCCGTGTCCACGGAGACCCGGGTCACCCGGCTCACCACGCCACGGGGAGTTCGAGCATGCCCTGGACGGTGTCCCCGGGCTTGAAGGGGATCCGGTCCGGCTCGGCCGCCAGCCGAAGGCCGGGGAGCCGTTCGAAGAGGGTGCCGAGCGCGATCTCCATCTCCGCGCGGGCCAGGTTCTGCCCCAGGCACTGGTGGATGCCGAAGCCGAAGGCGAGGTGGTGCCGGGTGGGCCGGTGCCAGTCCAGGGTGTCGGGATCGGCGAAGACGGTCTCGTCGCGGTTGATCACGGAGGTGGAGAAGATCACCCCGTCGTCGGCGCGGACGGTCACGCCGCCGATCTCGATGTCCTCGGCCGCCACCCGCAGCATGCCGTCGGCGATCGACAGGAATCGCATCAGCTCCTCCACCGCCGCCGGCAGCAGGGACGGCTCGGCGCGCAGCTCGGCCAACTGCTCGGGGTGGCTGAGCAGGGTGAACGTACCCAGCGAGATCATGTTGGCCGTGGTCTCGTGCCCCGCGATGAGCAGGATCGCGGCCAGCGCGACCAGTTCCTCCACATCGGTCTCGCCGGTTTCGAGGCGCCGCACGATCAGCTCGTCGAGCAGCCCCTCGCCCGGGTGCTCGCGCTTGTGGCCGATGAGCTCGCGCAGGTAGCCGTTGAGCTGCTCCCGGGCGTCTTCGACGTCGGTGAGTTCCGGGCCGCGCAGCAGCCGCCGGGACTGGCTCTCGAAGAACTCGTGGTCCGCGTACGGGACTCCGAGCAGGGCGCAGATCACCATCGACGGCACCGGCAGGGCGAAGGCGCCGACCAGTTCCGCGGCGGGCCCGGCGGCGATCATGCCGTCGATCAGCCGGTCCACGGTCTCCTGGATCCGGGGACGCAGGGCCGCGGTGCGCCCCAGGGAGAAGCTCGGGATCAGCATCCGGCGCTGGGTGTTGTGGACCGGGTCGTCGACGCCGAGCAGGGCGGCGCGCCGGTTGCTCAGACCCTTGAACCGCCTGGTGGGGGCGGGGAAGGAGAGGTTCTGCCGGTCGGCGGAGAGCCGGCCGTCGGAGAGCAGGGCGCGCGCCTCGGCGTGCCCGGAGACCACCCACACGGAGCGGCCGTCGAAGAGGGTGACCCGGGAGAGCGGCCGGCCCGTCCGCAGGGGCTCGTAGGCCGCCGGCGGGTGGTAGGGGCAGGTCCGGTCCTGGGGGAACGCAATGGTCTTCTCGGACATACAGCACCTCGCACGCGATGGTTCCGTTTCGCCGGGATCCATTACATGCCTCAGGCACCTATCCGATCCACGTGACTTTCGGCCAGATCGCGCGCTTCGCCCGGACGGCCCAAGCTGCGGTCCGGCGGGGGTGCGCCGGGGGTGTGCCGGGGGCCCGCGTCGTGGGCGCATACACTCCGTCACACGTCCTGCTCAGGAGGCTGGGGCGCGCCGACCGGTGCATCCTCCGCCAGGTTTTCGGAGAAGAAGTGGCACTCGGCGTCGCAGTGGTCCCCCTGATCTTCATCATGGGCTTTCTGGTCTTCTGCGTGGCCGGTTCGCACTTCCTCGTGTCGCAGGAGAAGCGGACCGGCTGCCTCGTCGTGTCGAGCAGCCTGCTGTTCCTGATCGCGGGCAGCGTGCTCGTCTTCTACCTCGAGACGCTGAACCTGATCTGATCAGAGACGGGCGTCGAGGAAGAGCCGGAACTCCTCCGCCGTCATCGGCCCGGCCTGGGTGGCCACCGGCTCGCCGCCCACGACGAGGACGGCCGTCGGAGCGCCCGTCACCTCGTACCGCTTGGTCTGCGCGGGGCAGCGGGTGATGTCCACGCGCACCGCCGTCAGCCGGGTCCCGTACTCCTGCGCCAGCGCGGCGACGACCGTGTCCATCGCGCGGCAGGGCTCCAGGGCCTTCGGCCAGCTTCCGCAGAAGTAGGCGAGCACCGGCCCGTCGGTCATGCGGAGGATGAAGTCGAACTCCTGGTCCTCCAGTGGCTGGTGTACCCGACGTGCCATGGATGGTGCTCCGCTTCGTGTGCCGTGCGATCCGAACGGCTCCCATCATCGCCGCTCGGGCCCGTTGTCAGTGCCGTCTGTGAAGCTGACCGGTATGGACGACAGGATGCTCCGGCGCCGGGTCTACGGCGCCGACCACGAAGACCCCGACCCGGGTCCGCTCCCGGGGCGCGCCTACGGAGAGCTCGTCGGCGGGCCCCTCGACGGGCTGCTGCTCGACATCACGGGCTGGAGCGGCCCGCAGCTCGCCGAGGAGGCCAGACTCCCCACGGAGATAGGGCGGTACGGTCCCGGCGGCCGGGCCCACTACCGCCGTCGCGCCGCCGATCCCGCGCACTGGGACTGGACGGGCGACAGCCGCTGACACGGGGGCGCCGGGGCGGCTGGGCGCCGGGGCGCCCGGAGGCGGGACAGCGGGCGGGGTCGCCTCAGCCCGCCGCGTTCCGGCCGACCTTGCGGGCCCACAGCACCAGCGGCACCTGGAGCGGCAGCCGGCCCAGGGCCACGGCCCGCAGGGCGGGGGAGCGGTGGCGGGCATCGGCGGCCATCTTGACGTTCGCGGGGAACACCCCGACGAAGAACGCCGCCGTCGCCAGCGCCGCGACCCGGCGGGTGCGCGGGTGGGCCACCCCGGCCGCCAGGACGAGCTCCGCCGCGCCGCTCGCGTACGTCCACCGGCGCGGGCTGCCGGGCAGCGAGCGCGGCACGATCGCGTCGAACTGCTGGGGGGCGACGGCGTGCGCCACCGCCGCGCCCGCCAGCAGGCCGGCGAGCAGGAGCGGTGAGGAAGGTGTGCGCGGCATCGGGGAATCCTCTCGGAGGGGCCTGGGCCCGGCGATCCTACTCGCGGGTAGCTCCGGGTGGGGCGGCGACCGGAATCTCCGTCCCCGCGCCGTCCCCACGCGCGTCCCGAAAATCTCCGAAGATTTTTCCGGAAAGCTGTCGATCCCGGCGTCTCCCGTTCGACGCAGGGGTGAGGGACGGGGAACGACCCCGTCCCCACCACCGAGGAGTCACCATGCCGCGCTTCCTTTCGATGATCCGCATCGACGAGCAGAACCTCACCCCCGACACCCCCTTCCCCGCGGACTTCAACGACCGCATGGGCGCCCTGATGGAGGAGATCACCAAGGCCGGAGTCATGCTCGACACCGCCGGCCTGCTCCCCACCTCCGAGGGGACCCGGGTCACCTGGTCCGGCGGGAAGCTCAGCTACACCGACGGACCCTTCACCGAGACCAAGGAGGTCGTCGGCGGGTACGCCCTCATGCAGTGCAAGGACAAGGACGAGGCGCTGGAGTGGACCAAGCGCTTCCTGGAGATCCACCCCGAGAACTGGACGGTCGGCGCCGAACTCCGCCAGCTCGACGGCAGCTGACGGCCGCCGGCGCCGCGCCGCCCGTCCCGCGTGGTTTGCCCTGCCTCGTCACGGCTGCTCTGATGGGTGGCCGTGACGGCAGTGAGTACGACCCGAGCGGTCGAAGCGGTGTTCAGGATCGAGTCCGCGCGCATCATCGCGGGCGTCGCCCGGATCGTGCGGGACGTCGGCATCGCCGAGGAGATCACCCAGGACGCCCTGGTCGCGGCGCTGGAACAGTGGCCGGCCTCCGGCGTACCCGACAAGCCGGGGGCCTGGCTGATGGCCACCGCCAAACACCGGGCCATCGACCTCGTCCGCCGCAAGGAGACCTACGCCCGCAAGCTCGCCGAGGTGGGCCGCACCCTGGAGGACGTACCGCCTCCCGAGGAGGAGGCCGGGCTCGACGACCCCGAGTCCATCGACGACGACCTGCTGCGGCTGATCTTCACCGCCTGTCACCCGGTCCTCGCCACGGAGGCCCGGCTCGCGCTGACCCTGCGGCTGATGGGCGGCCTGACCACCCAGGAGATCGCCCGCGCTTTCCTCTGCCCCGAACCGACCGTCGCCCAGCGCATCGTCCGGGCGAAGCGGGCGCTCGCGAAGGCCGCGGTGCCCTTCGAGGTACCGTACGGAGCCGACCGCGAAGAGCGCCTCGCCTCCGTGCTGGAGGTCATCTACCTCGTCTTCAACGAGGGCTACTCCGCTACCGCCGGCGACGACCTCGTCCGCCCCGCCCTGTGCGAGGACGCCCTGCGCCTCGCCCGGGTCCTGGCCGGACTGATGACCGAGGAGCCCGAGGTGCACGGCCTGGCGGCGCTGCTGGAGTTCCAGGCCTCGCGCATCGCCACCCGCACCGGCCCCGACGGGGAGCCGGTGCTGCTCGCCGACCAGAACCGGTCCAAGTGGAACCGCCTGCTGATCCGGCGCGGCGTCGAAGCCCTGCACCGCGCGGGCACCGGCCCCTACTCCCTTCAGGCCGCCATCGCCGGCTGTCACGCCGACGCCGTCCGCTACGAGGACACCGACTGGCCCACGATCGCCGCCCTGTACGGACGGCTCGTCGTGCTGATCCCGTCGCCGGTGATCGAGCTCAACCGGGCCGTCGCCGTCTCGATGGCCGAGGGCCCGGCGGCGGCGCTGGTCCTGGTCGACGCACTGGCGGCGGAACCGGCCCTGCGCTCCTACCATTTGCTGCCGAGCGTACGGGGAGACCTGCTGGAGCGGCTCGGCCGCCCGGCGGAGGCCCGCGCGGAGTTCGAACGCGCCGCCTCCCTCACGCGCAACGCCCGGGAGCAGGACCTGCTGCGTGCCCGCGCCGCCCGCCTCTGAGTAGTACGGCCGGGCGGCCCACCGGGATCAGCCGCGACGGGATCAGCCGCGGCGGCCGAACGAGGCCACGTCGAGCGGGGTCCGCGCGGGCCGGCGCGGCGGGGTCAGTGCGATGGGGCGGCGCAGCGATCCGTGGCGGGCGATCTCCCGGACCGTCTCGCGCAGCGCCTCCAGGAAACCGTCCATGGTGCGGCGGGCGGCCGGGGTGTCCGAGTAGATCGAGTTCATGTGCAGCCCGTCCGCGTCCCGCTGGAACCAGGAACAGGCGCCGTTGGCCTGGGCCGACCACACGTGGGAGGTAGGCCGCCACTCCTCGTGGCGCTCGGCGCCCGGGCACTTGCGCATGTCGATGTACGAGAAGAAGTTCACCGGGTACGGCCAGGAGCGGGCCGCGAACTCGCGGGGTGCGAGCAGTTCCCAGGCCCGTACGAACGGCACGTCGAGATGGTCGATCATCTCGTTGAAGCCCTCCCGCACCGAGGTCATCACCTGCGAGAAGTCCCGCCCGGGCGAGGCGTCGAACTCGATGGGCATGGTGTTGACGAACCAGCCCACCGAGTTGCCCCACCCGGCCCGGCCGCGCTCGCTCACGGGCATGAACCCGCGGTAGACCCCCGGACCGCCCGCCTCGCGCAGGCAGACCGCGACGGCGGCGAGCACGCCCATGAACGGCTTGCCGTCCACCGCCAGGCAGGCCTTCTCGAAGACCTCCGCCTCGGCGGCGTCCAGCAGCGGGGAGGCCTCGTTCACGATCGAGTACATCCGGCCCGGCTCCACCCCCAGTTCCAGCGGGAAGCGCGGGAAGAACTCACCGCCGCCGCTCGCCATGAACTGCTTCCAGTAGCCCAGCCGTTCGTCGTCCGCGTCGATGGACAGGTACCGGCCGCGCTGCTCCTCGGCGAAGTCGATGTAGCTCGGCGCGGGCGCCGGATCGGGCAACTCGCCGCGGAGCAGGGCCTCGTAGTCGTTCTCGACCTCCCGGACCACGATCGGCATCGACATGCCGTCGCAGACGATGTGGTCGAAGGCCAGATAGACGGTCGCCGAGTCCTCGCGCAGGACGGCGCCCATCGTGAACAGCGGCCAGGACAGCGTGTCGATGCTCCGCTTGAACCGCTCCACCAGGAAGCGGGTCAGCTCCTCGGTGCGGTCGAAGTCGGCCACCGGGACGGTGTCCAGGGCCAGTTCGGCGGCGGGGATCGGAGCGCACGACAACTCCCCGGCCAGGCGCCGGAACTCGCAGCGCAGCACCTCGTGCCGGCGTACGAACGCCAGCAGTGCGCCGGTCAGGGCGTCCTCGTCCAGCGGGCCCGCGACCTCGAAGGTGACGGCGATCCACGACGCGGTCGGGTCGTCGGCGGCGCGGCTCTCCTCGGCGACGGTGAAGTGCTTGTCCTGGTTGAAGGAGGCCCTCCTGTCCGCCGCACCGTCCGCGCCGTGGGCTCCGTCCGGGCCGGGGGACTGTGCCCCGGCCGTGGACCGCAACCGCCACTCGACGACCCGGCCGGGTGCCATGTGGTGCATCTCCAGAGGAAACTGCCGCATTCCGTCATCCCTTCGACCCCCGAGTCAACCCCGAGCGCCTAACGACACCCGGGCCACGGAAGTGACGCGCGCCGCGGGGTTCACCGGAGGCGGCGCAGGAGCGCGCGCAGTCCCTTCGGGCGCGGGGAGGCGTCCTCGGCCGGGCGCCCGGCCGCCTGCCGGCGCAGCGGCTCGTCGCTGAGGGGGCTCACCCGCAGGGCGGGGTGTCATCGGGATCAGCCCGCGACCGCCTCCGGCGCGCCGTCGCCGTCGCCGTCCGCCGCCGCGGCGGTCGCGGCCGCGTCGTCGGGGCGCAGTTCGATGTGGTCCGCCGCCAGGTCCACCGCCACGCGGTGCTCCATGCCCAGGGCCTCCAGGAACTTCTGCGGGAGCTGCACGCGGCCCGTGCGGTCGAGCATCACGTACTCGCGCTCGCTCACCGATTCGGCGCCGTGCTCGTCGGTGACCGTGCGGCGCAGCACCTCGCTGCTGGTACGGCCGTCGCGCATGGCCACCGTGCGCCGGACCTCGCCCGCGACGAGCGGGTCGTGGGTCACGATGACCACTGTCGCGCCCAGTTCCCGGTTGACGGTGCGGAAGGCCTCGAAGATCGCCCCGCCCGTCTCGGAGTCCAGCTCGCCGGTCGGCTCGTCGGCGAGCAGCACCGCCGGATCGTTCGCCATCGCCACGGCGATGGCCACCCGCTGCTGCTGGCCGCCGGAGAGCTCGGCGGGGCGGCGGTTCGCCAGCTCGCCGATCTCCAGTGCTTCCAGGAGCTCCCCGGTCCGGACCGCGTGCCGCTTGGCGGCGGCCCGCCGCCCGCCCTTCAACTGCATGGGCAGGGCGATGTTCTGCGCCGCCGTCAGGAAGGGCAGCAGGTTGCGGGCCGTCTGCTGCCAGACGAAGCCGACCGCCTCGCGCCGGTAGCGCAGCCGGTCGCGCGCCGACATCTCCAGCAGGTCGTAGCCGCCGACGCTGGCGGTGCCGGCCGTGGGGACGTCCAGTCCCGCGAGGATGTTCAGCAGCGTGGACTTCCCGCTGCCGGACGCGCCGACCAGGGCCATCAGATCGCCCTGTGCCACGGTCAGTTCCAGTCCCTGCAGGGCCTGCACCTCGACCCCGTCCGTACTGAAGATCCGGACCAGGCGGTCGCAGGCGATGGCCGTGTCCGCGCCGTGCCGGCGGGGCTCGGCGGCGGCCAGGGCCTGCCGCCGCAGCTCCTCGTAGGTGGGCTGATCGCTGTTCACCGCTGGTCTCCCGCTCTCAACTCGGTCGTGATCTGTCGCCTGCCGGAGATGGCCGCCTCCGCGAGCACGGCCCCCGCGACGAGGGCCGCCAGGCCCAGTGCCTGGATCAGCACGGGCGTGACGAGGACCTGCAGACCGGTCGGCACCCGGGTGCCGACCAGTGTGGACAGGTCCAGGGCCGGGCCCAGCAGCGCGACGGCGCCCGCCGCGAGCAGGGCGCCGCCGAGTGCGGCGGCCAGGGCCAGGGGCACCGATTCCACCAGGATCAGCAGGATGCCCTGCCGGGGCCGCAGCCCCATCGTGCGCAGCCGTGCGAGCAGCGCCGCGCGGTCGGGCGCGGCCCGTACCAGCGTCAGCAGGACCGCCAGCAGCGCGAAGCCCGCGGCTCCGGCCAGCGAGGCCCAGAACAGCCGCTCGGCGGAGCGCTGGAGCGGGTCGGAGCCCAGCTCGGCCATCACGGCGGAGCTGGTCCGCACGCGATAGCGCTCCTCGGCGCCCGCCGGATCCGTGGAGCGGACCGCCTCCTCCAGCTGGTGCTGGTCGACCGGGCCCAGTGCGAGCCAGGTGTTCGGCAGCCCCATCTGCGGTACGGAGGCCAGCACTTGGGCTGCCGGCAGCACCACGGTGGTGGACTTCGCGCCCGGCCGGGCGGGAGTGCCGTCGACCACTCCGACGACCGCGAGCTTCAGCTCCCCGCCGTTCTCGAGCCGCAGCTGGAAGCCGGAGGTGTCGTCCTCGGCGAGGTCCCGGCTGATCAGCGCGGGCACCTTCGCGCCCGAGGTGCCCGCGGCTCCGGCCGCCAGGAGCGCCGGATCGAACCGGCCGAGGCCGGCCGCCGCGGACAGCCTCGCGTACTCCACCGGGTCGGCGACGACCACCGAGATCTGGGTGCTGCCCGCCTTGGTGCCGTAGAGGAACACGTTGTCGTCGCTCCACACCTTCACCGAGGACCGTACGCCGGGCAGCGCGGCCGCCGCCTTCGTCAGGGCCTCCGGGAGGGTGCCGTTCGGCGCGGAGACCTGTGCGTCACCGCCGACGGCCGCACGGGCCGCCTCGGAGCGGGCGTCGGCCACCGCGGCGAGCACCGTGGCGCCGAAGCCCCCGGTGGTGACGGCCAGCAGCAGCGCGATCAGCGGCAGTACGGACGGACGGGCCCGGCCACCGGTGCCCCGCGCGGCGCGCGCCAGCCCGAGGAAGCCGATCAGCCCCGGGCCCCGGCCGGCCGCCCGGGCCAGCGCCCCGACCAGGGCCGGCTGGATCCGGGCCAGCAGCAGGCCGCCGCAGAGGGCGAGCAGCAGCGGGGCCGCGATCAGCAGCGGGTCCACCCCGGCGCCGGCCGGGGCCACCCCGCGCGAGCGGACCTCGAACACGGCGGCCGCGGTGGCCGCCAGCGCGAGCAGCTCCGCGACCAGCCGCCGCCGCGGTCCCGGCGGGCGCTTCGGCGACAGCAGCACGAAGGCCCGTACGGGAACGGCCAGCAGCGCCAGGAGCGTGGCGGCCGAAGCGGCCAGCACGGTGCCCGCCGAGCGGGGGGTCGGCAGCAGGACCACCGCGAGCACGGCCGCGAGGGCGGCCGCCGGCAGGACGGTGACCGCGTTCTCCGCGAGGAGCCGGCGCACGATGCCCGCGCGGGAACCGCCGCGGGCCAGCAGGAGCCGCAGCTCGGACTCCCGCCGGTCCCCGGTGAGGCCGGCCGCCAGGCAGAACACCACGAACGCCACTCCGGCCACCCCGGCCGGGCCCATCGCGGCGAGCGGCGCGGCGGCCTGGCGCCGGGCCTCGGCCAGGGCGAACTGCTCGGGGAGGCGGGACGTGAACCTCAGGTCGCTCCGCCCGGTCTCCTGGGTGAGGCGCGTCGCGGTCGGGCCGCTGAGGTACGAGGCCACGGACTTGGCAGTGGCCGGGAGCTGGTCGGCCCGCAGCGTCCCGGTGTCCACGGGGATCCGCCAGAAGTCTTCGTTCTGCCCCTCGCTCCATTCGGTGAGCCGGTCGAGCGCCTCCGCGCCGACGAGGGCCTCGGTGCGCCAGAACGCCTGCGGAGGCTGGGTCGTGGTCATGTTGAGGCAGGCGCGCAGGAGGCAGGTGTAGTCGGTCCAGTAGTCCTCGGCTTCGTCGTTCGCGGCGTAGAGACCGACGACCTCCGCCTTCACCGTGGTCAAAGCCCGGCCGGTGGCGGTCTCCAGCACCATGCCGACCCGGATGCCGATGGTCTTCGCGGCGCTCTGCGACAGCGCGACGGGTACGGGACTGCCGGGGGTGGGGGCACCCGGCCAGTGTCCTTCCACCAGGCGGACGTGCTCGGAGGCCGTGCGCAGGTGGTGCAGGCCCAGCTGGGGCGGGGCCCCGTCGGGGGCGGCCAGACCGCGGTTGCCCAGCGGACGGGCAGCCGCGGAGGAACCGTGGACGGGTCCTTCGGGGGCGACGGCGAAACCCGGGGCGGTACGGGAGAGCAGGGTCGCCAGCACCTCGTCCAGGTTCTTCGCGCTCTGCTCCCCGTAGCGGGGGCGGGCGGTGACGTACAGGCTGGTCTGAGCCGGCCCGCGCGACTCCAGGAAGGAGCGCAGCGCCTGGTCGGTACCCCGGTCCATGGCGCGCGGCAGCGCCGCGGAGAGCAGCACGGCGACGAAGGCCAGGACCGCGCCGAGCAGGGCGCTCAGCGGGGTCGCGCGCAGCCGGGTCCGCACCCAGGGCGCGGGCGGCGGCACGGCGCGCGGGGCGGAACCCGCAGGCTCCTGCGGGCTCGTCCCGCCGGGGGCGCGCCGCTCGGCGTCGGTCGCGGCCGGCCCGGTCATATGTCCTCCACGTGCCGCAGCCGGTCGGCCGGCTTCGAGCGGTTCTGATTGCGCCGGCCGCCGAAGACCGCCGACAGCAGCGGCACGGCGGCGATGGCGGCGGCGAGCAGCAGGGTCCGTGCCGCGGGCAGGTCCACCAGCACCTCGGGCACCGGTCGGCCGGCGGCCGGGGTCAGCACGGTCAGCGGGACGACGAGGTGCACGATGACCACGCCCAGCCCCACCCCGACGGCGGTGCCCAGCCCCACCAGCAGGCAGCTCTCGGCGGTGGCCGTCCGGGCCAGGTCCCGGCGCCGGGCACCCAGCGCCGTCAGCACCGAGAACTCCCGGGCCCGTTCGCGGGCGGCAGCCGCGGCGGAGGCGGCGAAACCGATCGCCGCCAGCACCGCACAGGCCACCGCGAGCGCGGCCAGGGCCCCCTGCGGGCCCGCGCTGAGCGGATCGTCGAGCAGGGCCGCGGCCACCTCCTCGCGCAGCCGCAGCTGCTGGGAGCCCGCGCCGGAGCGCAGTTCCGCGGCGGCGCGGGCCGGGGCCGGGTCGTCGGCGGAGGCGGCCGGCAGCCACCATTCGCCGGGCGTCGGCAGCTCCCGGCCGCCCGCGGCGAGCAGCCGGGCGACGGTGTCCAGGTCGACGGCGATCGCGGTGTCGCCGGCCACGGGCAGCGAGCCGACCGCGGCGGTGACCCGGACCGGGACGGTGACGTCGTCCAGCTTGACCGGCACCAGATCGCCCACGGCCGCGCCGATCGCGGACAGGTACGCCCGGGTGGCGATCCCGGGGATCCCGGAGGCCGGAGCGGGCCCCGGCGTCAGAGCGGCCTGGACGCCCCCGCGTTCACCGGAACCGTCCCGGTAGCGCAGCTTGACCAGGGCCGGTCCGCCCGGCGCGGGCGCGGAGCCCGGGAGCAGTTCGACGGACGGGGCGCCGTCGTTGAGCGGCGGGGCCGACAGCTTCCAGTCGGGTGCGGACACCGCGAGGGGCTCGGCCACGCCGTCCCGGGTCTGTGCGACCGCGAGGCCGCGCACCGTCAGCTCGTCGAAGATCTTGACTGTTTCACCGGGCTTCCCGGAGCCGGGCCCGGCGTTCGGATCGGTGCCGGGGAGCGGGCCCTCGCGGTCGTACGAGAACACCAGCCCGGCCACGCTCAGCGGGGTCGCGGCCGATCCGATGGGGGAGCCGAGCATCGCGCCGACGTGCACCGACACGGTGGCGTCACCGCTGTCCGGGAGCTGCATCATCGGGGCCCGGTAGGTGATGCCGAACCGGTCGCGCAGCAGCAGCCCGAGGCCGGGACGGCCGCCCGCGCCGGTGGGCCGTACGGACACCGAGAGGTCGATGCGCTGGGGCCGGCCGGGGAGGGGAAGGCCGGTGGCGGGCGCGGCGGCGGCGGAGGCCAGAGGACCGAACAGCTCGCGCATGCTCCGCCCGTCGCGCAGGTCGGCCCGCAGGGCGAGCCGGTCGGCGGCGGCCGCCGCGTCCAGCGCCATCACCTGGCCGGTGCGCCCGCCCGGCAGCTCCTGCCGGGCACGGAGCACCGGCAGGACGCGCTCCCCGCCGGGCAGCGCCGCGTACCGGCCGCCCCGGCCCAGCGCGGGCACGTCGCTGTGGGACATCAGCAGGCCCCCGGCGGTGGTGAAATCCGCCTGGTCGCGCTGGGACTCGGACCATGCGGTGTGCTGACCCAGTGCCAGGACCCCGCTGGACACGGCGAGGACGAGCAGCAGCACCGGCCCCGTGGCCCGCCCCGGCCGGCGGGCCAGCTGCCAGCCGACGAGCGCCGGACCCAGCCCCCGGCCCCGGGCGGCGATCCGCGCGCCGAGCCGCGCCACGAAGGGCAGCAGGCGCAGCACGAGCAGGGTGCCCGCGCACAGCGCCAGCGTCGGGGCGGCGACCAGGACCGGGTCCACGCCGAACAGCCCGTCGGACCGCCCGGCCGGGCCGGAGCCGCCCGCACCGTAGCGGGAGAGCTGCTCGTAGGCGAGTACGGCCAGGGCCACCAGCGCCAGGTCCGCGCCGGAACGGGCGGCCCCGGCGACGAGCGCCTGACGGCGGCCGGTCCGGTGCAGGGCGGCCGCGGCGGCGCCCCGCAGGACGACCGGGAGGGTGGTCAGCACGACGCACCCGAGGGCGCAGCCCGCGGCGACGGGCCACAGCAGCCAGCTCCGGGTGACCGTGAACGGGACGTGGGCCAGCGAGCCGTAGCCGCCGAGCAGGCGCAGCAGCGGCGGGGTGAGCAGCGGAGCGAGGAGGGCGGCGGGCAGCGCCAGCAGCAGCGACTGGGCCGCGGTCAGGACACCGAGCCGGCCGCGGGAGGCGCCGCGCGCGGCGAGCAGGGCGCGCTCGCCCTCCTGGCGCTCGGTCAGCAGATGGGAGACGAGCAGCAGCGCCGCCCCGGCGAGCACGGCCAGTTGGAGCGCACCGACCAGCAGGGTGGAGCGGGCGACGGTCAGGCCCGAGTGCAACTCGCCGAGCAGCGCCCCGAGCTCGGTCGACGGGGCGAGCCCGGAGCTGCTCTGGAACTGCTTCAGGGCCGTGGCGGCCCGGCCGCGGACGGCCTCGGCTCCGGCCGCGTCCACGGTGGAGAAGTCAGCGGTGAGGAGCACGGCGCGGCTGTCCTGGACCAGCCCGCCCGCGGTGAAGGCGGAATCGTCCACCAGCAGCGGCCCGTACGTGGCGAATCCGGCGACCTGGAGCCCGCGCGCACCGAGCGGATCGAGCCGCCAGTACGGGGAGTCCGGCTCGGCCGCCCGGTAGACGCCCGTCACCAGCACGCTCAGCGGGGAGCCGCCGTACCGGTCGTCGAGCCGCACCTGCGCGGGCAGCGCGCCCTCGGTGAGCCCGAGCCGGTCCAGCGCCGCCTTCGGCACGGCCACCGGAACCGAGCCGCCCCGATCGGAGAGCGGTCCCGCGACGGGCTGCGGCCAGGCGCCCGCGAGGAGCCGTACCCGGTCCTTGGCGAAGGCCGCCAGCAGGGTCAGATCGGCGTCCTTGCCGGGGGTGTGCGGGCCGGGCAGCCCGTACGAACGGCTGCGCGCCACGCTCTCGGCACCGGCCGGGAGGGGGCCGAACAGCTCGCGCGCGAAGCCCCGTACCGCCTCGTCGTCCTTGGCGCGGTCGGCAGCCGGGTGCGAACCGGTGACCAGGACGGTGCCGCGCGTGAGACCGGGCCCCTGGAGGGCCTGGCGCAGTCCGGCGTCACCCACTCCGCGGGTGAAGGCGAAGAGCGCGGTGAGTACGGTCGTGGTGATCAAAACGGTCAGCACCACGGCGGCTGCGAGCGGCAATCGCCCGCGCAGCCGACGCACGACGAAGCCGAGCATGTGCCTGTTCCTCCCCCGCACCGGACTGGTGCCCCCGGATATCGGACGATGCTGCCAGATTCGAACAGATAGCGGAAGGGACTTGCGTGAGTGGTGCAACGGATGAACAAATCGTCCGGACGGGACCGCGAGAACGCCGTTTCATCCGTTCATCGGCTCATCAGTTCACCAGTTCATCCGCTTGGAGGGGGAGCCGCAGCATGACGCAGGACCAGGAACGGCGACAGGAACCGGGACGCGCACCGGGGCAGGACGCCGGGGCGGCGCCGACGGATGCCCCGGCGGCCGCGCCGATGGTGGTGGTGCACGACGTGCGGCGCAGCTTCGGCACGGGCGAGCAGGCGGTGCACGCCCTGCGCGGAGTGTCCTTCGAGGTCCGCCGCGGCGAACTCACCGCGCTCAAGGGGCGGTCCGGCTCCGGCAAGACCACCCTGCTGAACCTGGTCGGCGGCCTCGACACCCCGACCGGCGGCAGCGTCGCCCTCGACGGCACCGACCTGGCCGGCCTCGACGAGGACGGCCGCCTCGCACTGCGCCGCGACCGGATCGGCTTCGTGTTCCAGTCCTTCGGCCTGATCCCCGCCCTGACCGCCGCCGAGAACGTCGGCGTCCCCATGCGGCTGCGCAAGGTACCGGCGAAGCAGCGCGAGGAGCGGGCCCGCACCCTGCTCGCCCTCGTCGGCCTCTCCGAACAGACCGAGCAGCGCCCCGGCGAACTCTCCGGCGGCCAGCAGCAGCGCGTCGCCGTGGCCCGGGCCCTCGCGAACGAGCCCGACCTGATCATCGCCGACGAGCCGACCGGCCAGCTCGACTCCGACACGGGCCGGCAGATCATGCGGCTGCTGCGCGCGGTGGTGCGCAGCGAGGGGGTCACGGCGCTCGTCGCCACGCACGACCCGGCGCTGATGGAACTGGCGGACCGGGTGGTGGAACTGCGCGACGGGCGCATCGTGGAGGCCTCGCCGGGGGGCGCCCCGGCTTCCGGGGAGCCGGTCGCGGCTCCGTAGGCTCCGCGGGGACTACTCGGTGTGCAGGGCCGCGGCGATGGTCATCCGGGCCGCCGAGCGGGCCGGGACCAGTGCGCCCAGGACGGCGATCGCGACCCCCGCGCAGAGCATTCCGGCGAGCTGCGGTGCGTGCCAGACGTTCTTCATCGACTCGGGGAAGGCGACGATGCCCACGTTGTCCACGACGAGCCGGTGCGCGACGATCCCGAGGGGGATCCCGAGCAGCCCTCCGGCCAGTCCGAGTCCGGTCACCGAGGTCACCGTCATCGCGACCACCTGGCGCGGGGTCATTCCGATCGACTTGAGCATGCCCAGGTCGCGGCGGCGGTCACGGGTGTTGAGCAGGACGGTGTTGAAGACGCCGAGCGAGGCGACCAGGGCCAGTACGACCGAGAACACCGAGGAGAAGCCGACGACCGTGGTGGTGGCGGTGTTGACCGAGTCGCCCACCTCGGCGTGCAGTCCGGGGTCGGCCGCGTCGACGGCGTCCGCGTAGGCGCGGGCGTCCGCCCCCGGGGCGAGCCGGACGGTGTACTCGACCGGTCGGCTGTCCGGGGCGAGTGCGCCGAGCGTCTCCCACGTGGAGCGCAGGGCCCGGGCATCACTGTCGATCAGCCGGCCGACGACGGTCGTGGTCGTCCGCCTCCCGTTGGCCTCCAGGACGACCCGGTCGCCGACGGCCAGCCCGCGTTCCGTGAGGAAGGAGGGGCCCGCGGCGATCTCCCCGGGTCCGCCCGGCGGCCGGCCCTCGACGTACGTGGCCACGTCGCGGGACAGGATCCCCCGGTAGAAATCCCCGAACGCGGGCTGTGCGTAACCCGCCAGGCCGACTTGGATCAGCCCGCGGGCCTGCAGCTCCCGTGCACCCAGCGACCGCAGCCGCTCCTCGATCTGCGCGTCGCTCAGCAGCGGTACGACCGGGCTGTTGCCGTGGCCGCCGGTCTGGACGGTGACCACCGGTCCGCCGGCCCCGAGGCCGGTCTGCGCGTACGAGACCATCGTGCTGGTCAGGCCCGTCGCCAGGGTCACCGTGGCGACGCCGAGGAGGATGGCGGCCGTGGTCATGAAGGCGCGGCCGGGGCGGGCGAACGGGTGGCCGAGCCCCAGGCTGACGGAGCGCGGCAGCCGCGAGGAGGCCAGCGCGCGCTGGACGCGCAACCCGCGCCCGGTGCGGGGCGCGCCGCCCGCGCTGATGGCCCGGGCGGCCGGCAGCCGGTGCGCGCGCAGGGCCGGTACCAGCGCGGTCAGCAGGACCAGGGCCGGCATCCCGGCCAGGCACGCGACGCTGAGCCAGGGCGAGAGGGTGGCCACGCTCGCCATGCCCGTCTCGATGCCGGAGAACGCGATCTGCAGGATGGGCGCGGCCAGCGCGTTGCCGAGCAGGGTGCCCAGGACGCAGCCGGCCGCGGCGGGGACCGAGACCATCGTCAGGTAGACGGCGACGACCTGGTTCGGCGTGAAGCCGATGGCCTTGAGGACGCCGATGTGCCGGCTGCCGGAGATCACGGCGCCACTGACGACGTTCGCGACGATCAGGGCGGAGACGAGCAGGCCGAGGAGGCCGAAGAGGGAGATGAAGGGCAGATAGGCGTCCGCGCGGGCGGAGAAGGTCTCCTTGAGGGTGAGATGGGTCTGCTCGGCCGTCACCGAGTCCGCGGGCAGTCCGTCCGTGGCCCGGGCGAGCGAGTCGCGCAGCTGCGCGCCGGTGGAGGCCTCGGTGAAGCGGTAGAGCATCTGCGTGGCGGTCGGGTGGAGGGCCGCGGCCTGCTCGGGCGTCACCCAGGCGGCGGCCGACTTGCTCATGCTCGTCGCGAAACCGACGACGGTGAGCGGGGGGCGCCCGGGGGACTCCAGCTTCGTGCCGAGGAGATCGGCGTACGGGGTCCCGTTGATCGCCCAGTTGACGACGATCTCACCCGGTCCTTGCGCCCAGTGCCCCATCAGGACGTCGACCCGGTCCACCGGACCCGCCGGATCGGCGCGGCCCACCACGGTGAGCGGGCCGGCCGGCATCCAGAGCCAGCTGTCGGGGACATCGACGACGGCCTGGGGGAACGGGCCCGCGGCGGCCGCGACCCCGGGGCGGTGCGCCGTCCGCGCGAGCTGGGCGTCGGAGACCTTCGCGGGGTCGAAGGCGGCCACCGTGTGCGCGCCGCGCTGGGCGGCGTATGCCTTGTCGAAGGGGCCCGAGGCGGCGGCGAGCAGGCCGAGCGCGAGCAGGACGGTCGTGGTGGAGCACAGGACGACGAGGCCGATGACGAACGTCTGGACCCGGCGGCGCTTCACGGCGGCCCGGGAGGCCCGCCACACGGCGCTCACGCGGAACGCTCCAGGGTGGTCGTGGCGTCCACGTTCTCGCCGGCCGGCTTCGTGTCGTCTGCGTTCCGGCTGTCCGGCTTCGCGCCGTCCGGGTTCGTGCCGTCCGGCTTCCCGCAGTCCGGCTTTCCGCCGTCCGGGTTCGTGTCCTTCACGTTCCGGCTGTCCGGCCTCGCGTCGTCCGCGTTCTCCCCGTCCAGCGCCCGTTCGCGGGCCACGCGGCCGTCGGCCATCTCGACGAGGCGGCCGGCGCAGCGGGTCGCCAGGTGCGGGTCGTGGGTGACGATCAGCAGGGTCTGGCCTATCTGGTTGAGGTCGATCAGCAGGTCCATCACCTGCTCGCCGGAGCGGCTGTCGAGGGCGCCGGTCGGTTCGTCGGCCAGGAGCAGTGCCGGACGGTTCATCAACGCGCGTGCCACACCCACGCGTTGGCGCTCGCCGCCGCTGAGCGTCGACGGGTAGTTGTTGCGGCGGTTGGCCACCCCGAGCTCGTCGAGGAGTTCTAGGGCTCGGCGGCGGGCCTGGCGGGCGGAGGTGCCGGTGAGCTGGGCGGCCAGCGCGACGTTGTCGAGCGCCGGCAGATCGTCGATGAGGTTGAAGAACTGGAAGATCATGCCGACGTCGCGGCGGCGGTAGAGGGCGAGGCCGGTCTCCGTCAGGCTGCCGAGGTCCTGGCCGTGCACGGTGATCGTTCCGGCGGACGGCCGGTCCAGGCCGGCGACCATGTTGAGCAGCGTGGACTTCCCACAGCCGGAGGGACCCATCACGGCGATGGCTTCGCCCCGGCGGATCTCCAGGGACAGGGCGTCGAGCGCCAGGGTGTCGCCGTACTCCTTCGATACCCGGTCCAGGCGGACGACGACCTGGTCCGAACTGTCGTGATGAGGTGTCATGGCTCGAACCTAGAAGGCGGGTCGGACGGCTTGCGTCACCCCCCGGATGTAAAGGGGAGGCCTCGTCATCCTGGGGATGTACGCGGAGACAGCACCGTGGGGGTGATGCGGACTACGCGGGGTGCCTGCGAAGGTCTGGTAGAAGATCTTGGAAGCACGAGAACCGTGCGGACCACGGGCGGGGGAGAGGGGGAGCGGCTGTGACGACGGGATGGGTGGTCGCTGCCATGGTGGCCGCGGTGGGGGCGGTATCGGCCGGGTGCGGGCTGACCGTGGCGCTTCTGCGGGCCCGCGCTGGGCACCGGACGGCGATCGAGGAGCGCGGCTGGTTGCTGGAGCGGGAGCGGGAGACCGCGGCCCGGACGGCCGTGGACGCCGAGCGGGCCCGGATAGCAGCGGAACTCCACGACATAGTCAGCCACAACGTCAGCCTGATGATCGTCCAAGCCGGGGCCGCGCGTGAGGTGTTGGCGACCATGCCGGTGGAGGCGGCGGCCGCGATGGCCGCGGTGGAGAAGGCCGGGCGCACGACCATGACCGAACTGCGGCACCTGCTGGGCCTGCTCGCGCCCGCGCAGGACGGCCATGACGAGGCGTACGGGGGAGGAGCCGTCGAAAGGCGTGACCCCACGGCGGAGTTGGCGCCGCAGCCGAGCCTGAGCCGGCTCAGTCCGCTCATCGACCGGATCGCCTTCGCCGGGCTGCCCGTCGAGGTCCGGATATCCGGCGAACCGCGGCCGCTGCCGGCCGGGATCGATGTCACCGCCTACCGGATCATCCAGGAGGCGCTGACCAACGCACTCAAACACGGGGACGGGGTGAAGGCCGAGGTGACGGTGAGATATGCAGACCAGGCACTGAGGGTGGAGGTGCTCAACAGCGGACCGAGCGTGCTGTCCGGAGACCGGATACCGACGGGCACGGGGAGGGCGGTTCCGGCCGCCTCCGCCACCCCGACCGCCGCCTCCGCCGCGGTCACTGCCTCCAGCGCGTCCACTGGCTCCAGCCCGTCCACTGGCTCCGCCGGCTCCGCCGCTCTGCGCCCGAAGGCGGACGGGGCGGGGCACGGGCTGGTCGGGCTGCGCGAACGGGTCGCCGTGTACGGCGGGGACTTCGACGCACGGCGCCGCCTCGGCGGCGGCTACCGGGTCCGCGCCCGCCTCCCGTTGGAGCGGCCGTGACCACGCAGGCCCCGGCCACCGAGCCGGACCGGAGGGCCGCGTCGCCCCGGGTGGTCATCGCCGACGACCAGGAACTCGTCCGCACCGGATTCCGCATGATCCTCGCCGCTCGGGGGATCGACGTGGTGGGGGTGGCCGCCGACGGGGTGGAGGCCGTCTCGGAGGTGCGCCGGCTGCGTCCCGACGTCGCCCTCCTCGACATACGCATGCCCCGCCTGGACGGACTGGAGGCCGCCCGGCAGATCCTCGCCGAGGTCCCGGAATGCAGGGTGATCATGCTGACCACCTTCGACCTCGACCAGTACGTCTACGCCGCCCTCGCCGCCGGAGCCAGTGGCTTCCTGCTCAAGGACGTCACCCCCGAGCACCTCGCCAACGCCGTACGGCTGGTCGACACCGGCGACGCGCTGCTCTCCCCGTCGATCACCCGCCGGCTGGTGGAGCGCTGCGCCTCGGCATCGGCCGCGCGCGGTGGCGGTGGCGCGGCATCCCACCCCGACCTGGACGCCCTCACCCCGCGGGAGCGGGAGGTGCTCACCCTCATGGGCCACGGCCTCTCCAACACGGAGCTGGCCCGGGAGTTCACGCTCAGCGAGGCCACCGTGAAGACCCATGTGGCCCGGATCTTCGCCAAGCTGAGCCTGCGCGACCGCGCCCAGGCGGTCGTCCTGGCCTATGAGACCGGCCTGGTCACCCCGGGGACGGGGTAGGGCCCGGTCATCCGGGGGACGGGGTAGGGCCGGCCCTTCCGGCTCCGTCCTTCCGGCTCCGTCCTTCCGCGTCAGTCCGAGGGCGGGCCGGAGGTCGCCAGGAGGTGCAGGCGCAGGGCGAGTTGGAGTTCCAGGGCGCGGGCGGGGGAGTTCCAGTCCTCGCCCAGGAGGCGGCGGATCCGGTCGAGGCGCTGCACGACGGTGTTCACGTGGATGTGCAGTGCCTCCTTGGCCTTGGAGAGGCTCGCCCCGTGGACGTAGTAGGCCTGGAGGGTGCGGACCAGCTCGGTGCCGCGCTGGGTGTCGTAGTCGATGACGGGGCCGAGCACCCGGTCGACGTAGCCGCCTACGTCGCCGTGGTCCCCGAGCAGCAGGCCGACGAAGCCCAGGTCCGGCAGGGCTGCCCCGTGGCCGGTGTGGCCCAGTGCGTGCAGGGCCCGCAGGCAGCGCACGGCCTCGGCGTACACCGCCGGCAGTCCGCCCGGGTCGCCGGCCGGTCCGGCGGAGCCCACGGTGACGGGCGAGCCCAGCGCCTGCCCCAGCTCCGCCGCCAGCGAGCGGGCGAGCTGCCCGGGCTGTTCGGCCGGGGCGAGCAGCACGACGTGGCCCTCGTGCAGCCCGGCCAGGCCGTCGAGGGCGCGGGCGCGGCGCGCCGCCTCCGTCGACAGCCGGGGCCGCAGTGCCGCGTCGCAGTGCAGCGCCAGGAGGGAGTGGGGGCGTGCGAGGTCGACGCCGAGTTTGCGGGCCCGGATCCGGCGGCTGCCGGTGTCGGGGGTGTGCCCCGGGCCGCGTGGGGTCAGCAGGTCGCTGAGCAGTTCGCCGCGCACCCGGTCCTCGGCGTGGGCCACCGAGCGGCGCAGCAGCAGGAGCAGCGCGGTGACCAGGCCGGTCCGCTCGAACAGCCGCCGGTCGCTGTCCGACAGGTCGGCCCGGCCCGTCAGGGCGATGCTGCCGAGGAGTTCGGGCCCGGCCAGGACCGCGCAGACCCACACCCCGTCGACCGGAACGGCCCGGCCGCCTGAACGGGAGGCCGCCACACCCCGGGTGGGCGCACCGATCGGCTCGGTGGCGACCCGGGCCAGCTCGGCGCCGTCGGCGTCGTGCACCACCAGCCCGCCCCGCAGCAGCGCGGCCACCTCCCGGGCCACATCGGTGACGTCCCCGCCGCGCAGCACCAGATCGGTGAGCCGGTCGTGGGTCTCGGTGGCCAGCCGCGCGGCCTCGCTGTGGGCCCGGGCGGTCTCGGTGGCGGCGTTCAGCTCGACCAGCGCCGTCCGGGTCTCCTCCAGCAGGCGTGCCCCGTCGATCGCGACGGCGGCGTGGTCAGCCAGCGAGGAGAGCAGCGCCACCGCGTCGGGGGCGAAGTCGCGCACCGACCGGTCGGCGGCGTAGAGCACCCCGATGACGTGCGAGGCGACGCGCAGCGGGACACCGAGGATGCCCCGCAGCCCCTCCTCGCGCACCCCGGCGTCGATGGTGCTGGTGTGCCGGAAGCGGTCGTCGGCGCGGTAGTCGGAGCTGGCGTACGGACGCGCCGTCTGCGCGACGAGACCGCCGAGGCCCTCGCCCATGCCGAGGCGCAGCTGCTGGAAGGCGGCGGAGACGGAGCCGTCGGTGACCCGCATGAACGTATCGCCCACGACGGGGTCGTTGAGGGTGAGGTAGGCACAGTCCGTGCCGAGCAGGGTCCGGGCCCGCCGCACGATGGCCCGTAGCACCGCGTCGAGATCGCGCAGCGCCGCGAGGTCGCCGGCCGTGTCAAACAGGGCGGTGAGCTCCGCCTCGCGCCTGCGGTGCTGGTCGAGCGTGCGCCGGATGTCGAGGGCGACCCGGGTCGCCTCCTCCACGAGGGCCTGATCGGCGGCCCCGGCGCCGGCGGTACGGGCCTGCGCACCGGGCAGCGCGAACTGCTCGGCGGGCGCTCCCTGGGCGAGCAGGTCCAGGAGCTGGCGCAACGCGGCCGCGGGCGCGGTGGGATCGGTCACGGGGGCCATGCTGGCAGCCCTTCGCTACGGGGTGGCGAGCGGGTCCGCCCGCCGGACCGGAGGCACCGGTCACGGCGGGCGGCCCGTGGGGGCGGACGGACTCGGGCGGACGGGCCCGAGTGGACGGATTCGGGCGGACGGACCCGGGTGGACGGACTCAGGCGGGATCGGAGACCGCGGTGGCGTACCCACTCCCCGCGGCCGCCACCCCCGTCGGCGCCGCTGCTTCCGCCTTCGGGACGGACAGGTCGCGGCCCCGGGTCTCGCGGGCGAAGAAGACCGTGAGGGTGGTGACGACGGCGGCCGCCGACAGGTAGACGGAGACCGGCACGGAGGAGCCGTAGTCCTTCAGGAGCTCGACGGCGATGATCGGCGCCAGCGCCCCCGCGACGATCGAGGCGAGCTGGGAACCCATCGAGGCGCCCGAGTAGCGGACCTTGGTGTCGAACATCTCCGAGATGAATGCGGCCTGCGGCCCGTACATGGCCCCGTGCAGCAGCAGCCCCGCAGTGACCGCGAGGGTGATGACGACGAACGACTTCGAATCCACCAGCGCGAAGAACGCGAACGCCCACAGAGCCATCCCGACCGAACCGATCAGCGTCACCGGCCGGCGCCCGATCCGGTCGGAGAGTGCGCCCCAGGCCGGGATGGTCAGGAAGTGGACGGCCGAGCCGATCAGGAGCGCGTTGAGCGCGGTGGTCTTGGGGAGCCCGAGGTGGGTGGTGACGTAGACGAGGAGGAAGGAGGTGAGGACGTAGTACGAGATGTTCTCGCCGAAGCGGGTGCCGATGGCGGTCAGCACCTGCCGCCAGTCCTTGCGGAACACCTGCACCACGGGCGGCTTCTCGGCCTCGGCCCGGCCCGCCGCCGCGGCCTGCGCCGCGAGGAACACGGGGGACTCGGACACCGAGAGGCGGATCCACAGCCCGACCACCACGAGGACCCCCGAGAGCAGGAACGGGATCCGCCAGCCCCAGGCGAGGAACGCGGCATCCGACTGCACGGCGGCGAGCAGCGCCAGCACCCCGGTGGCGAGCAGATTGCCCCCGGGAGCCCCGGACTGCGGCCAGGACGCCCAGAACCCGCGGTGTTCGGCGCCGCCGTGCTCGGACACGATCAGCACGGCCCCGCCCCACTCGCCGCCCAGCGCGAACCCCTGCACCAGGCGCAGCACGGTCAGCAGGATCGGCGCCCCGATCCCGATGCTCGCGTGGGTGGGCAGCAGCCCCATCGCGAAGGTCGCCCCGCCCATCATCAGCAGACTCAGCACCAGCAGCTTCTTGCGCCCGACCTTGTCCCCGAAGTGCCCGAAGACCACCCCGCCCAACGGCCGGGCGAGGAAGCCGATGGCGTAGGTGAGGAAGGCGATCAGGGTGCCGGTGAGCGGATCGGCGGTGGGGAAGAACAGCTTGTTGAACACCAGGGCGGCGGCGGTCCCGTAGAGGAAGAAGTCGTACCACTCGATGGTGGTCCCGATCAGGCTGGCGGCAACGATCCGCCGGATTCCGGATGGAGCCTTCGGGACGGCTGCGGGGGAGGCCATGTGCACCACTTCCAGGTGTCTGCGGGGACGTCGGGTGTGGCCACAACGTAGAAGTCCGCAGGTCACCCGCATATGTGGCCCGCCATCACAATCGGGCCACGAGTGATGTGCTCGCGCACCATATGACCCGACCCCCTGCCCCGCAACCCCTCCGGAAGGGGGTCGCGAAGCCCTGTCGGAATTGCAGAGGCACACCTGTTTTGGGGAGGCGGTACTGGCCCCCGTGCTGGTTTGGTGCTGACCTGAAACCCCACGTCAGCACCCCTCGCGACCCGCCCCGTGCTGGTTCGGTGCTGGTTACGCGGTGTTGAGCACGAAACTCGCGCGGTCCTGCACCCGGCTCTCAGCGGCGGACGTCAGGGGGTGGGGCGGGTGGCATGCTGAGCCTCGGCAACTCCTACCCGAGGGACGGCAGCGACCCGATGTCGCAGATGGTCGACGCGCTGTCCGCGCACTGAACGCGCCGCCCTCGGACGCGGTACCCCGAGAGTTCACCGAAGGGGCCGCGTCCGCTCAGGGGCGGTACCGCAACGGGTGGTCCTGCGGTACCTCGACGACCGCGATCCGCACGCCGTCCGGGTCGGCGATCCACATCTCGATCAGCCCCCACGGCTCCTTCACAGGCGGCCTCAGTACCCGAACCCCCGCCGCCACCAGCTCCTGGTGCGCGGCGCGGACATGGGCGACCTGCAGCCACAACCGCAGGCCCGGCTCCGGTGGCTCCTCGGAGCGGCCCGAGACCTCCAGGAATCCGCCGCCGAGGAAGTAGACCGTGCCGCGATCCGGTCCGGTCCCGAACTCGCGGTAGACGGCGAGGCCCAGCGCCCCGCCGTAGAAGACGCGGGAACGTTCCGGATCCGTGGGGCGCAGGAGGACTCTGCTGCCGAGTACGTGAACCATGATTCGAATCTACGGGGTGCGGCAACCTCCGCGTACGGGCCATCGGGGCCGGACGCGTATGAGTGGGCCCGAGCGTGTTACACGGTGTCCATGGGCCTTGAGAGCGGTGGGATCGCGCGGCCCGGTGGCCGCTGTCGGCGGAAGACGGCACCAACCGCGGCCTGGCCGCGCACCGCACCGGCGCCGCCCCTGCGCTCTTGGACTGGCTGTCCGTGGGGCCGGCATCCAGAGCGAAGTCGCCGAACCACGACGCCGGCCGGCGGGCGACGCCGCGCCCTTCCCCTCCCGTTGGGCGGGGCGGGCGCGGGGTCGGTCACTCCACCCAGGGCTTCCACACGTTCTCGTTGCGCTCCACCCACTTCTTCGCCGCCTGCTGCGGCGACAGCTTCTCTTCGGCGATCATCAAGGACACCTCGTTCTGCTGCTCCTTGGTCCAGTGGAATCTCTTCAGGAAGTCGGCCGCCTTTCCGTCCGACTCCGCGAAGCGCGTGTTCAGGTACTTCTGCAGCGGCGTGTCCGGGTAGGCGCAGGCCACCTTCTGCGGATCGTCCGCGCAGCCCTCGGTGTACTCGGGGAGCTTCACCTCGGTCATCGGGACACGCTCGAAGAGCCACTGCGGCTCGTACCAGTACGTCAGGAAGGGCTTGTGCTCCTTGGCGAACTGCTTGATCTGGGTGATCTGGGCCGCCTCGGAGCCGGCGAATACCACTTCGAAGTCCAGGCCCAGGTTCTTCACCAGTGCCTTGTCGTTCGTGATGTAGGACGGGGAGCCGTCCATCAGCTGGCCCTTGCCTCGGCTCTCGGGGGTGCGCAGCTGGTCGGCGTACTTGTCGAGGTTCTTCCAGTCGGTGACGTCGGGATGGGCCTCGGCGAAGTACGTGGGGACGAACCAGCCGATGTGCCCCGTGACGCCCAGGTCGCCGCCGGGGGTGATGGTCTGCTTGTCCTTTACGTACCGCTTCTCCTGCTCGGGGTGGCCCCAGTCCTCCAGGATCGCGTCGACGCGACCCTGGCTGAGGGCGTCCCAGGCGGGGACCTCGTCGACCTGGACGGTGTCCACCCGGTAGCCCAGCTCGTGTTCGAGGAGGTAGGAGGCGACGGCGGTGTTCGCCTGGGCGCCGACCCACGACTGGACGGAGAGGGTGATGGTCTTCGCGCCCTGTGCGGCGGCGTACGGGGAGGACTGGCGGGTCATGTCGGCGGCCCCGCAGCCGGTGAGGACGGCGAGTCCGGTCGCGGCGGCGAGTACGGCCGCGGCGCGCCGGCGGTCGAGGCCGAGGCCCCGGTGGTGTGCGTCGCGCATGTCAGGCCTCCTTGACGGGCTGGGTGAGGCGGTCGAGGAGCAGGCCGAGGCAGACGATCGCGGCGCCGGCCACCAGGCCGGTGGCCAGGTCGCCCTGCGCGAGGCCGAGGACGACGTCGTAGCCGAGCGCGCCGCCGCCGACCAGGCCGCCGATGATGACGACGGCGAGGACCAGTACCACGGCCTGGTTGACGGCCAGCAGCAACGCGGGCCGGGCCAGTGGCAGTTGGACCTGCCGCAGTAGCTGTGAGCGGGTGGCTCCGAGCGAGCGGGCGGATTCCACGACGGTCGCGTCCACCTCGCGCAGGCCCTGGACGGTGATCCGGACGACGGCCGGGAGCGCGTACACCACGGCGGCCGCGGCGGCCGGTGCGCGGCCGACGCCGAACAGCGCGACCACGGGGATGAGGTAGACGAACTGCGGCAGGGTCTGGCACACGTCGAGGACGGGCCGCAGCAGTCGTTCGGCGCGGGCGCTGCGGGCGGCTCCCACGGCGATCGCGAAGCCCAGTGCGAGCGTGACCGCCACGGCGGCCAGGACCTGCGCGAGCGTGTCCAGGGAGGCTTCCCACACGCCGAGCACGCCGACGGCGCCCAGGGCGAGTACCGCGGTGAGCGCGGTGCGCCAGGTGCCCGCGAGCAGGGCGAGCGCGCAGGCCGCCAGCAGGAGCAGCCACCAGGGAGCGGCCTGGAGCCCGCCGCGCAGCGGGTCGAGGATCCAGCCTGTGAAGTGCGCGGCCCAGTCGGCGGTGCCGCCGACCACGGGTACGCCGGAGTAGAGGTGGTCGGTCATCCAGGCGACGGCCGAGTTCACCGGATCGGCCAGGGACACGGTCCAGGACTCGGGCCACAGGGAGCTGCCGGCGATGCGGCCGGCGACGGCGGCGGCAACCGCCGCGAGGAGGGTGAGCAGGCGGCCGTACCAGCCGGAGAACACCCGGCGGAGCAGGTGCTGTTCGCGGGCGCGCACGGGAGCGGCGCCGATCCGGCGGCCCGCGGCGTCGGCGGTGCGGTCCAGCACCACGGCGAGCAGCACGATCGGGATGCCGGCGGCCAGGGCGGCGCCGACGTCCACGGAGGCGAGGGCCTGGTAGACGCGGTCGCCGAGGCCGCCCGCGCCGATCACGGAGGCGATGACGGCCATGGACAGGCCCGTCATGATGGCCTGGTTGACGCCGAGCAGGAGCTGCAGGCGCGCGAGCGGGAGCCGGGCGGTCAGCAGGCGTTGGCGTCCGGTGGCGCCGAGCGAGGCCGCGGCTTCCAGGACGCCCGGGTCGGCGTCGCGCAGGCCGAGGGCGGTGAGCCGGGCCATGGGCGGGGCGGCGTAGACCACGGTGGCGAGGACGGCGGCGGGCACGCCGATGCCGAAGACCAGCACCATCGGCAGCAGGTACGCGAAGGCGGGCAGGATCTGCATGGTGTCGAGTACGGGGCGCAGGACGCGGTCGGCGCGCGGGGAGAGCCCCGCGGCGAGGCCCAGCAGGGCGCCGAGTACGACGGAGGCGGCGACGGCGACGACCATCAGCGCGAGGGTCTGCATGGTCGGCACCCACATGCCGAGCAGTCCGCAGGCGGCGAAAGCGGCGGCGCAGGTCAGGGCGAGCCGGATGCCGGCGAGGCGCCAGGCGACCAGGGCGGCCAGGGCGGTGACCCCGGTCCAGCCGGCGGCGAGCAGGAGAACGTACACGGCGCGGACGGACACCACGACGGCGTTGCTGACGTGGCCGAAGAAATAGAGGAACAGCGGGTGGCTGTCGCGGTGGTCGATGATCCAGTCGCCGGCGCGGCCGAGCGGGCCGGACAGGTCGACGGCCAGGGCCGCGGGCCAGCTGCCGGCGCCCGGGAAGGCCACGGCGAGCGGGATCAGCAGGGCGACGGCGAGGCCCATCGGGAGGAGGACCCCGCGGCGCGCGGCGAGGGTGGCCAAGGGGCCTCGGGGGCGGTCCTGCGGAGCGGGCTCGGTGCCGGAGGGACGCGGGCCGGCGGGCCGTTCGGAGGACTGCGGGGCTTCCGAAGGGGCGGCGGTGCGGGTGTCGGGCGGGGTGTGGATCGGGGTCGCGGTCACGCGCACCACCTCCGGGCATCGGGGACGGGGGCCACGGGACGGACCGGGCAGGTCATGCCGCCACCCCCCGTCCGGTGGTGGCCGGGAGCCCGGCCACGACGGCGAGCAGCCCCGCGTCGTCCACGACGCCCAGGCAGCGGCCGCGGTCGACGACGCGGGCCGAGCCACCAGTGCGGGCTACGGCCTGGATGGCCTCGACCACGGTGGTGGCGGGGTGGAGCGCGGGTCCCTGTTCGGCCTCGTCGGCAGTGGCGGGGCGCATCGCGGTGCGGACGGTGAGCACCTGTTCTCGGGGGACGTCGCGGACGAAGTCCCGTACGTACTCGTCGGCGGGCGAGCCGACGATCTCCTCGGGCGTGCCGAGCTGCACGATGCGGCCGTCGCGCATCAGCGCGATCCGGTCGCCCAGGCGCAGGGCCTCGGCGAGGTCGTGGGTGATGAAGACCATGGTGCGGCCCTCTTCGTGGTGGAGCCGGGCGACCTCCTCCTGCATTTCGCGGCGGATGAGGGGGTCCAGTGCGCTGAACGGCTCGTCGAACAGGAGCACTTCGGGGTCGGCGGCGAGGGCGCGGGCGAGACCGACGCGCTGCTGCTGGCCGCCCGAGAGCTGGCCGGGGCGCCGGTCCTCCAGTCCTTCGAGACCGACCTTGGCGACGAGTTCGGCGGCCTTGTGCCGGCGGTCACCGCGTCCGACGCCCTGGATCTCCAGTCCGTACGCCACGTTGTCGAGGACGGTGCGGTGCGGGAGCAGGCCGAAGTGCTGGAAGACCATGGCCGTGCGGTGGCGGCGCAGGGCGCGCAGCTGAGTGGCGTCCATGGCGAGGACGTCCTCGCCGTCGATGGACAGGCTTCCGGCGGTGGGCTCGATGAGCCGGGTGAGGCAGCGTACGAGGGTGGACTTGCCGGAGCCGGACAGGCCCATCACGACGAAGACCTCGCCCTTGCGGACGTCGAAGGTGACGTCGCGGACGGCCGCTGTGCAGCCGGTGCGCTCGCGCAGTTCGGTGGCGGACAGGTCGGCGTCGGCGGAGCCGGGTACCTTCGCGGCGGCCTTGTCGGGCCCGAAGACCTTCCAGAGGCCGTCCACGGAGAAGACCGGGGACTCGGCCGGGCCGGTGACGGGCGCGGCGGGGGTGGTGGTGTTCATCGGGTACCGCCTTCCCGGGCAAGCAGTTCGGCTGCCTTTTCGCCGACCATGAGCACTCCGATCATCGGGTTGACCGCGGGCATCGTCGGGAAGACGGAGGCGTCCGCGATGCGGATGCCTTCGAGCCCGCGGATCTTCAGGTCCGGGCCCACGACGGCCCCGGGGTCGTCGTCGGCGCCCATCCGGCAGGTGCCGGCCGGGTGGTAGACGGTGTGCGCCACGGAGCGGGCGTAGGCGCTCAGCTCCTCGTCGCCGGTGATCTCCGGGCCGGGGCACACCTCTCGCTTGAGCCAGCCGGCCAGGGGCTGGGTCGCGGCGATCTGCCGCGCGAGCTTGATGCCGTCCACCAGGGTCCGGCCGTCGTAGTCGCCCTCGTCCGTGAAGTAGCGGAAGTCCAGGGCTGGTTTCACCTCGGGGTCCGCGCTGGTCAGGTAGAGGCGGCCGCGACTGCGGGGTTTGGGGATGTTGGGGGTCATCGACACGCCGTGGGCGGGGCGTTCGTAGCCGATGCGCTCAGGGTTGTCGGTGAAGGGGACCTGGTAGAAGTGGAACATCAGGTCGGGCCCCACGGAGTCGGGATCGCGCCGGACGAACAGCCCCGCATCGCTGTCCATCGCGGAGTTCTCCGGTATCGGGCCGTCGGTCTCCCAGACGATCACCGACTCGGGGTGGTCGAGCAGGTTCTCCCCGACCCCGGGCAGGTCGTGCACCGGCGGGATGCCGAGGGCTTCCAGGTCCGCGCGCGGGCCGATGCCCGAGTGCAGCAGCAGCCGCGGGGTGTCCACGGCGCCTGCGCACACCAGCACCTCGCGGCGGGCGGTGACCAGGGATTCCGTGCCGTCCGAGGCGCGTACGCGGACTCCGCGCGCACGGGTGCCGTCGAGTTCCAGGCGGTGGGCCCAGGTCTCCAGGAGGATCCGGAGGTTGGGGCGTTCGTCCATGACGGGGTGGAGGTAGGCCACCGACGCGGAGGAGCGCTTGTTGTCCTCGGGGTGGTAGGCGAGGTCGAAGAAGCCGGCGCCCTCGTGGAAGGGCTTTCGGTTGAAGCCCTCGACGCGCGGGACGCCCAGGGCGCTCTGCGCGGAGTCGACGAAGTCGCGCGCGATGGCGTTGCGGTCCTTCTCGTCCACCGGGACGATGTTGTTGAGGAGTCGGTCGAAGTACGGGTCCATGGCGGCCGCGTGCCAGCCCTCGGCTCCGGACTCCGCCCACTCGTCCCAGTCGGACGGGAGCGGCTTGAAGGCGATCAGGGTGTTGTGCGAGGAGCAGCCGCCGAGGACTCGGGCGCGGCTGTGGCGGATGTGCGAGTTGCCGCGGGGCTGCTCCGTGGTGGGGTAGTCGTAGTCGAGCTCGCCGCCGAGCAGACCCATCCAGCGGCGCAGGGTGAGCACCTCGGGACGGTCGACGTCACTGGGGCCGCCCTCGATGACGGCGACGGTGACGTCCGGGTCCTCGGTCAGGCGGGAGGCGATCACCGAGCCGGCGGTGCCGCCGCCGACGACGACGTAGTCGTACTCCTGCTCCGTGGGGGTGTGGGTGGGGCTGTGCGTGGGGGTGGTCATGCTCTGCTCCTCCTTCAGCCCGCGAACCAGCGCACGGGGCGCGGGGCGAGGTTCTGGTATACGTGCTTGGCCTCGCGGTACTCGGCCAGTCCCGAAGGGCCCAGTTCGCGTCCGATGCCGGACTTGCCGAAGCCGCCCCACTCCGCCTGCGGGAGGTAGGGGTGGAAGTCGTTGATCCAGACGGTGCCGTGGCGCAGCCGGCCGGCCACACGGCGGCCGCGGCCCGGGTCGGAGGTCCACACCGCGCCGGCGAGGCCGTATTCGGTGTCGTTGGCGAGCGCGACGGCTTCGGCCTCGGTACGGAAGGTCTCGACGGTCAGGACCGGCCCGAAGACCTCCTCCCGTACGACGCGCATCCCGCGGTGGCAGCGGTCCAGCACGGTCGGCCGGTAGAAGTAGCCGGGCCCGTCGGGGCGTTCGCCGCCGGAGCGGAGGACGGCTCCCTCGGCGAGGGCGGAGGCCACGTACTCCTCGGTGCGTTCGCGCTGGGCGGCGGACACCAGCGGTCCGCACTCCACGGCCGGGTCGGTGCCGCGGCCGAGGCGGATCCGGTCGGCCCGGTGGGCGAGTTCGGCGACGAAGCGCTCGGCGACGCTCTCCTCGACGATGAGCCGGGAGCCTGCGGAGCAGACCTGGCCGCTGTGCATGAAGGCGGCGTTGAGGGCCTGGTCGACGGCGGTATCGAAGCCTTCCTCGGTGGCGCAGGCGTCGGCGAAGACGACGTTGGGGTTCTTGCCGCCGAGTTCGAGGGCGACCTTCTTGACGGAGTCGGCGGCCGCGCGCATCACCTTCGTACCGCTGGTGAGACCGCCGGTGAAGGACACGAGGTCGACGTCGGGGTGGGCGGCGAGGCGCGCGCCGACGGGGTCGCCGGGTCCGGTGACCAGGTTCGCGACGCCGGCCGGCAGTCCGGCCTCCGCCAGCAGGCCGATGAGGGCCACCGTGGACAGCGGGGTGATCTCGCTGGGCTTGAGCACGAAGGTGTTGCCCGCGGCGAGGGCAGGGGCGATCTTCCAGGAAGCCTGGAGGAGCGGGTAGTTCCACGGGGTGATCAGGGCGCACACCCCGACGGGCTCGTGGACGACGACGCTGTGGACCTCCGGGGTGCCGGCGTCGATCACGCGGCCCGCGCTCTCTCCGGCGACGAGGTCGGCGAAGTAGCGGAAGGCGTCGGCAACGCAGGCCACGTCCACGCGGCCCTCTTCCAGGGTCTTGCCCGCGTCGCGGCTCTCCAGCAGCCCGATGCTTTCGCGGTCGCGGTGGAGCAGGTCGGCGGTGCGGCGCAGCAGTGCGGCCCGCTCCAGGACGGGGGTCTGGGGCCACTCCCCGCCGTCGAAGGCCGCGCGGGCGGCACTGACGGCCGCGTCGGTGTCCGCGATGCCGCCCTCGGCGACGACGGCGAGGACCGTGGCGTCCGCCGGGTCGAGGACCTCTCGGGTGGCTCCTGATACCGCGGAACGCCAGGTCCCTGCGATGTGGATGGTCGTCTGCTCGGACACGACTCGGTGTACCTCCGATTTCGGCACCGCGGCTTACCCGCAGCGGTGTTGCTCGTTCCCGCTTGCCCCGGTCCATGGAAGCCATGTCCCATCCGTCACTGGAAGTGACGGGAGTCACTCCCCGTCACTCCGAGGTGGGTACGGGGTGGATCGGGGCATATCGGATGCCCTCGGAGGAGGGGTGGCGCGTACGGCCGCGACCGGGGAACGCGGGTGGCGCCGACGCTCCCACCGGTCGAGTCGGCATCTGGGCAGGCGGCAGGCGGCAGGCGGTGTGAGGGGCTGGGTAGGGGCCGCTTAAGGACTACTATTCCGGTTCGTATGCGACCTGGATCCTGTGGGGCGGGTCACCGCCGAAGGGGCCCGATCTCACCCTCTGTGTGCGCCCGTATCTCTTTCGGGGAAAGGTTTGCGGCCGGATCCGCCCCCGGATCGAAGGAAACGGGCGCGTCGAAGGCGGCTTTCCATATCGCCCGCCGCAGCGCCTCCAGCAGCATGGCACCCGATCCCCAAGGCCCGGCGGCGCCCATTCACGAGCGAGGGCGTGAATCGTTGCCCTGGTCTGACTGACCTCATGGTGCGGACTCCAGCTGACTGGCTTGCCCGGGTTCCTCTCGCTGCGGCGTGGCACGTCGGAGGACGCGCGCACCCTGTAGACGGAACTCCAGCCGTTCACGGAGAAGCCGGGCCAGGGGGCCCGGTGCCCAGAACGACGATCCTGCGCACCGAGCTCGCGCCCTCCACCGCCGCGCATCCTGAACGGTTACCCACGGCCATCACCGCAGCACAGAGCACGTGGAGAAGGTCACCCGCGCATGTGACCGCTTCCCGTCTACCGGCCGGCGGCTGCCCCTGCGATCTTCTGTGCGCGAGGGAGCGCCGGCCGGTGTTTTGCGTCCAAGCGCTCACCGTACGACCGGTGGTGACGAGCGAGGGTGACGGTGGAACAGGCGACTCCGATTCCGGTGCTGGTTCGGTGCTGGTTCAGGCGGCCTGTTCGCGGGGAAGTCGCAGGTGGTAGCTCTGACCGGATGAGTTGTCGTACCACTCGATGGTGGTCCCGATGAGACTGGCGGCGACGATCCGTCTGATGCCGGACGAAGCCTTCGGGGCGGCTGCGAGGGAGGCCATGTGCACCACTTCCAGGGGTCTGCGGGACGTCGGGTGTGGCCACAACGTAGAAGTCCCCAGGTCAGCGGTATATGTGGCCCGGCATCAAAATCGGGCTACGACGGATGTGCCCGAGCACCACATGACCCGAACTCCTGCCCTGCATCGCCCCCGGCCACACCGTCCGGCCGGCCCGGCCGACCGGGCCCTTGGAGGTGGCGGGGGCCATCCCCGCTCCTACCGGCCGGATGGGACGGCTAAGGCATGTCCGGAGAGATCTTCGCGGCGTGCACGGTGAGCCGGCCGATCCGCGTTTCGTGACTGGTCGCCGTCGTGCTGTGGTCGGTGATCGAGTCCGGCCTGGCGTCAGTGAGGTACCACGTGGTGTGCGGGGCCGCCGAGCCTTCCCTCATCTCCTCGATCTTGACGTTGAACGGCTCGGCGGGAGCCTCCGTGGGCAGGGCCCACTCCCGCGCCGCGGGCACATCGGTGAGGACGCAGTCGTCGAGGGTGAGCGTGAGCACCTGCCCGGGCAGGCCGAGGTCTCCCTGGGGACCCAGACCGGTCACCTCGCCGCAGGTGAAGCGCTCTCCCCGGACGGTGACGTAGTAGCTGCTGGACACGTTCGCAACGGATTCGTTCATATCCACCGCCTGCCCTGCCCACCCGCTCCCAGTCACCGTGACGGCAGGGTTCTGCAGGTTCTGCAGTTTCTGCAGGGCCTTTGGCCACGGAGACGATCACCGGCCGTGCCCGGACACGGAGCGATCACGGGGCCGCCTGCACGGCTCGCGCACCCCAGCGCCCCACGTGAGCGCACAGGCCGAAGCCGCTGACGACGCGCGAGCGGCGCAACAGGTCACGCGTGCCGCGCAGATTCAGGGTGCTGTGCCAGGCGAGTCCCGGATGCCGCGCTCGCAAATGGGCCAGGGCCCTGGTGTCCAAGCCCGTACCGCGGAAGCGCGCGTCCATGTCGACACCGGTGATCACGGCCTCTGCGCAGGTACGGCACATCCGGTACTGGACTTCGCCGACGACCTTGCGCACGTGCACGAGGAGCAGGACCTCCTCACTGGCACCGACGGAGTCCGGAACCTGCGAGGACACCAGCTCGATGTGCCGATAGGCGAGGAGTCTGCGGCGCAGCCGGCGGAGGATCCCTCCTCCGCGTGAGTGCCGACCCGCACCGGCCGGGGGCACCTCGGCCTGCCGGGCCGTACGGAACAAAGGGCTTGCAGGAAGCGCGTGTTGTCCGTGCATGCCGCGCGTGTACCCGGGCGTCGGGTGCTCAAGCGTGCGCTCGCGGCGGCCGGCGAGATCTTCACCTCCGCCGCCGCGGCCGCGCTTCCTTGATCTTGGCGAGGGCGAACCCCACACCCTGGCTCATCGTCGGTTTGGCCGGTACGGCCACTTCTTCGGGGTTGGTCAGGACGTCCAGCAGAACCGGCCCGGGGGTGTCGAAGGCCCGGCGCACCGCGTCGTGGAGATCGGCCGGATCGGTGACACGGAGACCGGTGATGCCCAGGGCCGTGGCGACCGCCGCGAAGTCCGGGTTGTCGAGCTCCGTACCGAACTCGGGCAGACCGGCCTGTTCTTGTTCGAGCTTGACCATGCCCAGGCGCCGATTGTCGAAGACGACGAGCTTCACCGGCAGCCGGTAGGTCTTGATCGTCATGAGGTCTCCCAGCAGCATGCTCAGGCTGCCGTCTCCGCAGAAGGCGACGATCTGGCGGTCGGGTGCCCACAGCTGGGCTCCGAGGGCCTGCGGCATGGCATTGGCCATCGAGCCGAGGTTGTACGAGCCGATCATTCGCCGCGTGCCGCGCATGGTGACGAAGCGGGAGAGCCAGACGGTGGCCATGCCGGTGTCGGAGGTGAACACGGCGTCCTGGCTCGCGTACGCATCGACGGCGGCGGCCAGCGCCTCGGGGCGGATCTCGTGGTCGCGGTTGTCGAGCGCGGCCCTCAGCCTGCCGGTCCACCGGTGCTCGTGAGCCGGGTCGGCGAGCCGCTGCTGTCCCTCGGTCCAGTGGGCGAACCGTTCCCGGGCGTCGTCCAGGTGCGTGCGGTCGGGGGCCGGCTTCAGGAGCGGAAGCAGGGCGCGCAGCGTGGCTCCGACATCGCCCACGAGACCGACGTCGACGGGGACCCGTCGCCCCAGATGTTCCCCGCGGGTGTCGACCTGGACGACCTTGCAGTCCTTCGGGTACCACTCGCGGTAGGGGAAGTCGGTGCCCAGCATGAGGAGGGCGTCGCCGTGGTCGAGCGCGTGGGCGGCGGCCGGGTTGCCGATCAAGCCGGTCTGGCCCACCTGGAAGGTGTTGTCGTCCTCGAATCCCTCCTTGGCCTTGAGGGTGAGCACCATGGGTGCGGCGAGGAGATCGGCGGTACGGAGGACCTCGGCGCGGGCGTCGCGGGCACCGAGGCCGACCAGCAGGGTGACGCGGGGGGCGGAGTTGAGGAGTTCGGCGGCCGCGGCGAGGGCCGGGTCGTCGGGCCGGGTCACGGGACGGTCGAGGGCGAAGCGAGTGGGACGGTCCTCGCTCAGCTCCTGGTCGCCGAGGTCTCCGGGGACGGTCAGGACGGCCACTCCGCCCCGGGTCACGGCCGCGCGCACCGCGGACTCCAGCATGCGGGGCATCTGGTCCGGCGAGGTCACGGTGGCCCGGTAGACGGCCACGTCGCGGAAGAGGAGGTCGTTGTCGACTTCCTGGAAGTAGTCGCTGCCGATCTCGGCGAGCGGGACCTGGCCGCAGATCGCGAGCACCGGGGTCCCGCTCTTGGCAGCGTCGTAGAGCCCGTTGAGGAGGTGCACGGAGCCCGGACCCACCGTGCCCATGCACACCCCGATGGTGCCGGAGAGCTGCGATTGGGCCCCGGCGGCGAAGGCCGCGACCTCCTCGTGCCGGCAGCCGATCCAGTCCAGGCCGTCCGTGGTGCGGATCGCGTCTGTCAGGGGGTTCAGGGCGTCTCCGACGACTCCGAAGACCTGCTTGACCCCCAGTTCCTTGAATGCGTCGACGATGACGTGTGCGACGGTGCGTGCCACAGGAGTGCCCTTCCGGACGGGGCGGCTCCCTCGGTGCGGGCGCCGGCTTCGATGGGTTCAGGGGGCAGTGGGGTGTGCGGACTCGGAGCTCCGGGGAGCGAAGTGGTCCGGGTCGGCTGCCTGCCAGTCGGATGCCCAGTCGGCGGGTGGTGATGCGAGCAGCTGTCCGGGGGTGAGCCACGTGTGGAGGTCGGCGTAGGAGCGGACGGTGTGCGGGTCCACCCGCTGGAGCAGCAAGTGGGGTCGCAGTCCGCTCGGGTCGTCGACGCCCATCGCGGCCATGATCTGGAGGGCGCTCTTGACCGTGGCCTGCTGGTAGCGCCTGACCCGCTCCGATTTGTCACCGACGTCGACGGCGCGGGCACGCCGCTCGTCCTGGGTGGCGACCCCGACGGGGCACGTGTTCGTGTGGCAGCGCTGGGCCTGGATGCATCCGACCGCGAACATCATGGCCCGGGCGGCATTGGCGTAGTCGGCGCCCTGCAGCAGGCGTTTGACGAGGTCGCTGCCGGTCGCGATCTTGCCGCCGGCCCCGATCCGGATGCGGTCGCGCAATCCGGCGCCGACGAGTGCGTTGTGCACGGTCATCAGCCCCTCGCCGAGCGGCAGGCCCACGGTGTCCGCGAACTCCAGCGGCGCTGCCCCCGTGCCGCCCTCCGCGCCGTCGACGATGATGAAGTCCGGCGTGGTGTCCTCCTCGACCATGGCCTTGCACACGGCGAGGAACTCCCGGCGCGAGCCGACGCACAGCTTGAAGCCGACGGGTTTGCCGTCGGCCAGCTCGCGGATCCGGGCCAGGAAGCGCACGAGCTCGCGCGGTGTGGAGTACACCCGGTGGAAGGGCGGCGAGATGACGGTCTCCCCCTGCGGGACCCCGCGCACCCGGGCGATCTCCTCGGTCACCTTGGCCCCCGGCAGGACGCCGCCGATGCCGGGCTTGGCGCCTTGGCTGATCTTCAGCGACACGCACTTGACCTGTTCGTAGGCGGCCTTCTCGGCGAACTGCCGTGCGTCGAAGCCGCCGTCGTCCGTGCGGCACCCGAAGTATCCGGTGCCGATCTCCCACACGAGGTCCCCGCCCGGTCGCAGGTGGTACTCGGACAGTCCGCCCTCACCCGTGTCGTGGGCGAAGCCGCCCAGGCGCGCTCCCGTGTTCAGGGCGAGCAGGGCATTGGCGGAGAGCGAACCGAAGCTCATCGCCGACACGTTGAGCAGGGCCATGTCGTAGGGCCGGGTGCAGTCCGGCCCGCCTATCCGCACCCGCGGCGGATCTTCACGTACGGGCCGCGGGGCCATCGACGGTACGAGGTACTCGCTGCCGGCCCGGTACAGGTCGAGTTCGGTGCCGAAGGGTTCCTCCGCGTCGGTGCCCTTGGCCCGCTCGTAGACGATGCTGCGCGTGGCGCGGTCGAAGGGGCGGCCGTCGAAATCCCGCTCGATGAAGTACTGCTGGATCTCCGGGCGGACCGCCTCCAGAGCGAAGCGGAGGTGCCCGAGCAGCGGATAGTTGCGCAGGACGGCATGCCGGCGCTGCACGAGGTCGTGCACGGCGAGCAGTGCGAGGAGGAGCAGGGGGACGGCGACGGCCGACCACCACGGCGAGACGAGGAAGGTGGCGACCAGGGCCCCCGTCGCCATCGCGCCGAGCAGGGTCACGAGAAGTGTCTTCAGCACGCCGCGCTCCTGCCCTGAAGACCGGGCGCCAATCCGGGAGCCTCCGGCTGTGCCGGTGGAGGCAGAGGGGCTGGTGCCGTCTCCCGGCGGCTACCCCGCGCCGGCGCCCTCGGAACCATCGCGCGCCCCCGCCGCCGGGCCGGGGTGTCCGTCGGCCGCGGCGCCCCGGCGGGTGGCCGCGGCATCCGTGACGTCGAGGAACACCTGCTCCAGCTCGGGCCAGCGGCCGCGCACCTCGCTCCGGATCCGTACCATCGCGTCCTCCACGGTCTCGCTGTCGTAGCCCGGCGTCAGGTCGATGCGGGCGGCCGCCATGACCGAGTCGGGTGCCATGCGCATGGTGAGCAGGGCGGTGACCGTGTCGATCTCGGGCTGCTCCTGCAGGAACGCGCGCACCTGCCGCTGGACGGCGGGATCGGCCGCCTCGCCGACGAGTTGCGTGCGGGCCGCCCGCCCGAGGGTGTAGGCGACGTAGACGAGCAGGATCCCGATGAGGATGGAGGCGCAGGCCTCGTACGCGATCTCCCCGGTCGCCATGTGCAGGGCGATGCCGGCGATCGCCAGGAGCACGCCGACGCAGGCAGTGGTGTCCTCGGCTAGCACGGTCCGCAGGGCCGGATCGTGGCCGGCCTTGATCTCCGCGGCCATGGAGCGACCCCCCTGCCGGGCGGCGCGGCGTACCTGGAGCACGGCCCGTACGAGCGAGGCTCCCTCGGCGGCCAGGGAGAGTACGAGGACGGCCAGGCCGATGACGTAGCCGTGGCGGGTCTCGTTGCCGCCGGAGCGGAAGGCCTCGATTCCCTGGAAGACCGAGAAGCAACCGCCGGTCACGAAGATGCCTACGGCGGCGAGGAGGGACCAGAAGAACCGTTCCATGCCGTAGCCGAAGGGGTGGCGCGCGTCCGCGGGGCGTCTGCTGCGCTTGAGGGAGGCCAGCAGGAAGACCTCGTTGAGGCTGTCCGCGATCGAGTGGGCCGCCTCCGACAGCAGCGCGGGGGAGGCCGCGACGATCCCACCGATCGCCTTGGCCACGCTGATGACGAGGTTGGCGGCGAGGGCGACCCACACGGTCTTGCGGGTCTCGGTGTCCTGGCCGGTACCGCTCGTCGCGCTCATCCGCTCTTCGCTTCGGTGGAGGAACGGGCGGAGAGCGGGGTGGCGATCGACTCCAGGGACCTGCCCTCGGCCGCGACCGCGTAGAACACGGCCACGATTCCGGCGGCCACCATCAGCGCGGCGCCGATGCAGAAGGCCAGCACCGCGTCGGACACCACCCCGCTGGAGGTCAGGTGTGCGAAGAGCAGCGGGCCCGAGATGCCGCCCGCCGCCGTGCCGATCGCGTAGAAGAAGGCGATCGCCATCGCACGGGTCTCCATGGGGAAGATCTCACTGACGGTCAGATAGGCGGAGCTGGCCCCGGCCGAAGCGAAGAAGAGCACGGCACACCAGCAGGCGGTCATGGTCACGGCATCGAGACGGCCGGCCCCGAAGAGCCATGCGGTGGCGAAGAGCAGCAGACCCGACAGGATGTACGTGCCCGAGATCATCGGTCGTCGTCCGACCGTGTCGAACAGGCGCCCCAGCAGCAGTGGGCCGAGGAAGTTCAAGAAGGCGACGACGGCGAAGTAGTAGCCGGTCACCCCGCTGGAAACGTGGAAGAAGGTGACGAGGATGGAGCCGAAGCCGAAGGTGATCGCGTTGTACAGGAAGGCCTGGCCGACGAAGAGGGACAGGCCGAGTACCGCGCGGCGAGGATAGGACCGGAAGACCGTCCTCGCGATCTCGCCGAAGCCGATGCTGTGGCGCTGGGTGACGGTGATGGCCTGCTCCGGCTCGGGCAGTTCCCGGCCCCTCTCCGCTTGCACCTGCCGTTCCACGTCCGCGACCAGGGCCTCCGCCTCTTCGGCCCGGCCGTGGATCATCATCCAGCGGGGACTTTCGGGGACGTGGCGCCGCACCAGCAGGATGACCAGGCCGAGCACGACTCCCAGGGCGAACGTCAGCCGCCAGCCCACCTGTTCCGGGAAGATCTCCGTGTTCAGGGCCACGACCGACAGGAGGGCCCCGGCGACGGCGCCGATCCAGAAGCTGCCGTTGATGATCAGGTCCACCCTGCCGCGGTAGCGGCTCGGGATCAGTTCGTCGATCGCCGAGTTGATGGCCGCGTACTCGCCGCCGATGCCGAAGCCGGTGAGGAAGCGGAAGAGGAAGAACCACCAGGCGGAGAAGGACACGGCCGTCAGCGCGGTCGCCCCCAAGTACACGCCGAGCGTGATCAGGAACAGCTTCTTGCGCCCGTACAGGTCGGTGAGGCGGCCGAACACGAGCGCGCCCGCGCAGGCGCCGGCCACGTAGAGGGCGGCCGCGATACCGGTGACCTGGGCATCGGTGATCGAGAGCCCGCTGCCCTCCTCGGAGATCCGGCTCGCGATGCTTCCGACGACGGTGACTTCCAGCCCGTCCAGGATCCAGACCGTGCCCAGCCCGGTCACGATCATCCAGTGCCACCGGGACCAGGGCAGACGGTCCAGCCGCGCCGGCACTCGGGTGGTGACGGTCTCCGTCTTTGAATCGGCGTTCTCCAGCATGTCCGGGCGTCTGCCCGGGCCACCCGCCGCAAAACGGCCCCCGGGCCGGGGACCGCCGTTCGGTGCTTCAGCCGGCCTGGGCGAACTCGTTCGCGAGGCGGGGGACGTAGTCGGCGAGGGCCGGGGCCCAGCAGGCGTAGGTGTGGTCGCCCTTGCAAGCGGGTGACAGGGCGGAGCCGTTGCCGTAGTTGACGAAGCGGTTCGGGATGCCAAGTTGGTTCAGGCGGTTCGCGACGTTGGTGGAGGCGACCGCCGTCTTGCCGTCGATCAGACCCTGGTTTCCGGTGTAGAGGGTGACCCCGGTGTGGGCGAGCTTGCCCAGATTGGCGAGCGAGGCGGGGTTGACCTCGTTCCAGATCCGGTCGTTGAAGATCGCGTACGGCGAGCCGAAGATGGCGTCGCTGTCCACCACCGGTCCGTAGCCGGTGCAGTCGCCGGTACCCGAGGTGGTGGAGGCGCACCAGGCGCCGGTCAGGTTGAGCTCCGTGGCCAGCACCGCGGCACGGACCTCCCACAGGCCGAAGTCGATGCCCCCGGACAGGGAGGCGACGCGCCCGAACAGGTCGGGGCGGGCCTGGGCGTAGTGCAGGGCCCCGAAGCCGCCCATGGACAGGCCGACGACCGCGCGGTGGCCGCGGTCGGGCAGGGTCCGCAGGTTGGCGTCGATGAAGGGGACCACCTGCAGGAGGTGGAAGGTCTCCCAGTTGGCGGCGCCCTCGCCGGTGTTCTGCATGTGCCAGTTCGCGTACCAGCCCTTCAGGCCTCCGTCCGGTACGACGGTGATCATCCGGTCGTCCCGCAGGGCCGGGGCCGCGGCGGCGTCGTTCACGTTGCCGCCACCGCCGTGCAGGAAGTACGTCACCGGCCAGCGCTTGCCCGGCTCGGCGTAGTAGCCGCTCGGCAGGAAGACGCGTACCTTGTGCCGGCCCGAGAGCTGCGGGGTGGTGACGGTGAGGGTGAAGTCGGTCTCGGAGCGCACCTCGGCGGCTCCGGCGACCTGGGTCAGACCCTGCCCGTCGGAGAAGGCCGGGATCGTGGGGGCACCGGCGCCCGCGGCGGGGGCCGCGGAGCCGGTGAGGGCGGTCGCCGCGACCGTCGCCACGGCGGCGGCGGTCAGCGCGGTGGCCCGTATCGCGGCGCGGAAGCCGGCCGCGCCGGTGAGCAGGGATCGTCGCACAGTGGTTCTCCGTTCTGTTCTGTGAGGCTGGTCGTGTGGCGGGTCGGGGTCGGGGGCAGGGGCAGGGGCAGGGGCAGGGGCAGGACGGCGTCTCGCACAGGGCGCGCTGGTCAGGGTCTTGTACATCTGCGCGCCCGGGATGTTCGTGACGAGATGCGCGTTGGTCATGACGGAGGCGTGCCGCCCGTCCTCGGTCACGAGCGTCTGCGAGTAGTAGCCGGGGACGGCTCCGTCATGTCCCCAGGCCGTGCCGCCGCAGGGCAGGGCGAACTTCAGCATCCCGAGGCCGTAGCCGTTCCCCGAGCCGGGCTCCCCGAGCTCGAAGGTCGTCCCGTCCAGCCAGAAGGAGAACGAGCCGATCCGGGTACCCCGGTAGCCGTGGATCGCCGGGCTCGGCACGGCGCGGTCCGTGGGGGCGGGGAAGCCGGTGTGGGCCAGGCCGAGCGGCTGGATCAGCCGAGGGAGGAGGCTGGGCACCCGGAACCATCCGGAGTGACAGCGGGCCGGAGCTCCAGGAGATGCCCCGGCCCCCCCGCCGGCCACCCCTGTCAGTTGATCGAGGGGCCGGGGCCGTTGAGCCACGCCCACTGGGCCCAGTCGGAGAAGCCGGTCTGCCAGGTGTGATAGACGCCCGCGTGGCTGGTCCCGAAGACCTCGATGCGGCCGTCGGCGTTGGTGGCGGCGGTGATGTCCGTGCCGCCGGTGCCGATGGTGACCCAGTCATGGAAGGGGGCGTTGATCCCGGTCTGCCAGGCGTGGACGGCGATGTCACTGCTGATCGCGAAGACCTCCACCCGGCCGTCGGCGGTGCGCTCGCTGGTGAGTTTCGAGTTGCCCGGGCCACCGGTTTTCACCCAGCCCGACCAGGAGGTCGGGCTTTCCTGATATCGGTGGAAAACGGCCTCCGGTCCGGAGGCGAAGACCTCAAGGCGCCCGTCGGCATTGTGGTCCACCGTCAGGTCGTGGCCGCCCCCTCCGAAATGTTCCCATGCGGACCAACCACCGTTGGGGGCCAGCTGGTACTGGTGCTCGAAGACCGTGCCGTTGAGAGCGAATACCTCAAGGCGCCCCTCGGGGGACCTCTCCATTTCCAGACGGGCGTCGGCGGGGCCGCCACCGGTGAACTCCCAGCCCGACCAGCCGGAGTTCGGCGCGGTCTGGTATCGGTGGTAGACGCCCTTCGGGCCGGAAGCGAAGACCTCGATACGGCCGTCGGCATTCGCTCCGGCGGCGATGTACCGACCACCGGTGCCGAAACTCTGCCAACCGGACCAGTCCCTGGACGGGCCGGTCTGATAGATGTGCTCGGCCACATCGCCGTTGATCGCCAGCAGCTCCAGCCGCCCGTCGGCGTTGGGCGCGATCGCCATCTGCGCGTTGCGCGGACCGCCGAGCGGCCGCCAGGCCGACCAGCCGCCGTTCGCCTCGGTCTGCCAGGCGTGGTACACCCCGTCAGCTCCGGCCGCGAAGGTCTCCAGCCGGCCGTCGGCCGACCGTGCCGACACCACACGGCCCGTCTCGGCCGGGCTGACGGCGTGATGGGACGGAGCCTCGGCAACTCTCTTGTAGCGGTACGGCTTGGCGGTGAACTGGCCGCCGCTCGTGGTGTAGTTGATCGGCCTCTCGTATCTGACGGACCCCGCCCCACCCATCTCCTCCATGGTGAAGAAGCGCGTGTGCTCGTGGTTGGCCCAGCCGGCGAAGAGCACGACATGTCCCGCGTCGCCGCCGGTTCCCGGCCCGAGAGTGCCGACGGCGTCACCGGGCTTCAGATCCTCCCAGGCGATCGGGTCGAGGACCTCGTGCAGGGTGACCGTACTGGGGGACCAGGACAAGTGCAGTGCCATGGAGACGAAGCCCGAGCAGTCGGTGCGGTAGTGCCTGCCGTCCAGGTCCGGGTGGGAGTCGTCCTGGTTGTAGTAGACGTTCAGATCCACCCAGTGCTGGGCACGGAGAAGGATCTCGTCGCGGGTGATCGGGCCGTCCACGTCCGACTGGACGCGCTGGGCGGAGCGGAGGCCGGTGTCGTTTCCGACGGCACTGGCCGCGGATCCCGTCGCGAGGACGTTCGCGCCGGCGAGGGATATCGCAGCCGAAAGTCCACCGGCGGTTCTGAGAAGCGCTCTGCGGGAGGGATGATGTGCGCTCACAACGGGCTCCTGGTCGGTAGCGGTACGAGGCACTTACGGGAGAAGGGGGACCCTCCGCGGTTTCGCCGGGTCACCGTCTGATGGCGCTGAAAGCTACCGAGAGGGACACGGCCCGGGGATCCGGAGAATTACGGATGGTCACCCGCGGCCCCTCCCGCTAAGGCTCGCGACGCTTTGTCCGTCAGGCCCGTACTTCCCGTGCGGGCAACCTCGGTGGCCATCGGCGAGTTGCGGGCACGGCATCACACGGCATCACACGGCAGCACACGGAATTACCGGCATCGCACGGAATCACCGGCAGCACACAGGCCCCTAGAGGACGTGAGCCGGTTCTGTCAGTCCGTAAGGTTCCGGGTACTCCTCCCGGGCGGGGATCGCTAGCTTCCAAACCGCCGGTGCCGCTGGGGCGGCAGCCGGATCCCCAGCCAGCTCGCCCACAGGAGGCCACCTTGACCACGCAGGACCCCACCCGCAGGAGCATCCTCAAGTCCGCCGGCGGGCTCGCCGCCGCGGTGGCCCTGGGAGCCGGCGGTGTTCTCGCGTCGGCGTCGGCGGCCTCGGCGGTCGGCGACGGCCCCGACCTGCGCATCACGGAGCGCAACGAGCAGGATCACCGGATGTGGTACTACCGGTTCCAGACCTCCGCCATCGGCGGCTGGACCCCGGCCGTCAACGTGCTGCTCCCCGACGGCTACCACACCAGCGGGCGCCGCTACCCCGTCCTCTACCTGCTCCACGGTGGCCTGGAGGACTTCATCACCTTCGACCGGTTCCACGACATCCGGGGTCTGACGGCCTGGAAGGACCTCATCGTCGTGATGCCCGACGGCGGGCGCGCCGGCTGGTACTCCAACGCGCTGAGCTCCAACATCGGCGCCCGGAACTGGGAGCACTTCCACATCGGGCAGCTGATCCCGTGGATCGACGCGAACTTCCGCACGTACGCCGAGTACGACGGCCGCGCCGTCTCCGGGTTCTCCATGGGCGGCTTCGGCGCCCTGAAGTACGCGGCCAAGTACTACGGCCACTTCGCCTCGGTCAGCGCCCACTCCGGCCCGGCCAACCTGCGCGGGGGCAACGGTGACCTGGTGACCCACTGGGCCAACGCCTCCTCCGCCGCCGTGGAACTGAACGGCGGCAGCATCTACGGCGTGCCCTTCTGGGACCAGGCCCGGGTCAGCGCGGACAACCCGTGCGAGCGCATCGAGAGCTACCGGAACAAGCGGGTCTTCCTGGTCGCCGGCACCAGCCCCCAGGACATCCAGGGTTACGCCAACGAGACCCTGGTGCTCGCCACCCAGCGGGAGTTCAAGTGGAACCTCGACCGCGCGGGCATCCCGTACGAGCAGCATGAGGTGGAGGGCGGCCACGGGGTCCGCCGGAATCTGCTGCAGGACGACATCAACGGCGTCATCGACCGCCTGCGCAAGGCGTGACGGGGGTACCTCGCGCGATGTCCGTGCTTTCCCGAGGAACGCCGGGGCAGCGGCGGCCCGGGCGGGTGCTCGGGCTTCTTCTCGCGCTGACCGTGATCCTCACACCGGGGCTCGCCGTCGCCCCACCGGCCGGGGCGCAGACCGCTTCCTCCCCGGCCCCGGCCCGGGCCGCCGGTTTCGCCGCCTCCTGCCCGGCCGCGGGCGACATCACCCAGTACTACAGCTGGGAGCACAACGGCATCGACATCGCCAACGACCGCGGCACCCCGATCTACGCGGTCGGCGACGGCGAGGTGATCATCTCGGGATACGAGACCGGCTACGGGCAGTGGATCCGCATCCTGCACCCCGACGGCACCATCACCGAGTACGGCCACATGTACCAGCGGGATGTCCAGGAGGGCGACCGTGTGAGCGCCGGGCAGCAGATCGCGCTGATGGGCAGCGAGGGCCAGTCCACCGGGTCTCATCTCCACCTTCGGGTCTGGGGGAACGAGGGCGCGTCCGTGCGTGTCGACCCGATTCCCTACCTGGCGGAACGGGGCATCGAGATGCCCTGCATACCCGGCAGTCATCCTGGTCCGGCGCCGTTGGTGTATCCGGCGGAGTCGGGGCGTGTGGTGTCGGCGCGGTCGATGGACGGGCGTCTTGAGGTGTTCGCGGCCGGTGCGGACGGTGTTCATCACGCCTGGCAGGAGAGCATCAACGGTGCTTGGTCGCCGTGGGAGTTCATTGCCGGGCCGAAGGGTGCGGAGCTGGCGATCGGCCCGAATGCCGATGGTCGGCTCGAGGTGTTCGCGATCAACGGCCAGATTCTTCAGCACCGTTACCAGAACCAGCCGGCGGGTGGTTGGTCGGGCTGGGAGAACTTCGGTGAGGGTGGCCGTGACGTTGCTGTCGGGTCCAATGGCGACGGCCGGCTTGAGGTTTTCGCGTCCGGTCCCGAGAACGTGTTCCACCGGTTCCAGACGGCCGCCAACGGTGGCTGGTCGGGTTGGGAGGGGACCGGCGACGGTCCGGGGGCGAGTCGTATCGAGTTGGCGAAGGCGGCGGACGGCCGGCTTGAGGTGTTCGCCCTGAACGGTGAGGTCTTCCGGCATCTGTATCAGCAGTCTGTGAACGGCGGTTGGTCTGCCTGGGAGGACTTCGGTATCGGCGGCCATGACCTGACGGTCGACCACAATCTGGACGGCCGGCTTGAGGTGTTCGCCTCGGGGCCCGTCGGTGTCTTCCACCGGTACCAGACCAGCCCTGCCAGTTGGTCGGGGTGGGAGGAGACCGGTGGTCTCGCGAACGCGCAGCTGACGAGTCAGCGCGCGGTGGACGGGCGTGTCGAGGTGTTCGCTCTCAACGGCAGTGATGCCCAGCACATGTGGCAGACCGGGGTGAACAGCCCTTACCACGCATGGGAGTCCTTCGGTGGTGGCGGTACGGAGATCACTGCCGTGGCCAACGCAGATGGTCGGATCGAGGTCTTCGGGACCAATCCCACCGGTGTCTACCACCGCTGGCAGACCGGCTTCTCCGACTGGTCCCAGTGGGGCTGGCTCAAGGACACCGCCGGACCGGCGATCAACTGACGGCAAACGTTCCTCTGGAGCCTTCTCGTGCATCCGTTCAGCAGGCGCCACCTGCTGCGCGCGGCCGGAGCGGGAGCCCTCGTGCTCCCGCTCCCGGGCCGTGCCGCAGCAGCGACCTCCGTCCCGGGTACGGCGTCCCAGTGGGTGGGCGCCGGTTCCTTCACCCACGTCTACGACCCCTCCACGCCGGGCCGGCGCCGCTACCTCAACGACCACACCCTGATCAGGGCGAACGGCCGGTGGCACCTGTTCGGCATCGTCGGGAACAGCGCGGCGCCCGGCGAGGCACCGGACAGTGCCGCGGAGATCTCCTTTACGCACGCCTCGGCGCCCGCCCCGTACGGCCCCTGGACCACCCATGCCGACGCGCTGACCGTCGACACGGGCTACCACGGCGAGGAGCACCTGTGGGCCCCGCACGTCATCGAGGCCGGCGGCAGGTTCTGGATGTTCTACGCGGGCGGCGGAGCCGGCGGCGCCGCGATCAGCCTCGCCACGTCGGACGATCTGTTCACCTGGACGCGCGAGCCGTCCGGGCCGCTGTTCCGCGGGATCGCGGCCCGCGACCCGATGGTGCTGCGGGCCGGCGGCGAGTGGGTCATGTACTACACGGAACTCTCCGGCCCGGGCGGCCGGCACGTCGTGGCCCACAGGCGCTCCGCCGACCTGGTGCACTGGAGCGAGCCGGGCGTCGCATTCGCCGACGCGACCACGGACACGACCGTCTCGGTCACCGAGTCGCCGTACGTCGTCGAACGGGACGGCTGGTACTACCTGTTCATCGGTCCGAGGGGCGGCTACGAGGGTACGGACGTGCTGGCGTCCCGGGATCCCCTCCACTTCGACCTCGCCGGGTACGCGGGCCACGTGGCCGGTCACGCCGTGGAGGTGATCGCCGACGGGGAGGCCTGGTACGCCTGCGCCGCGGGCTGGTTCCGCCACGGGCTGCACGTGGCGCCCCTCCGGTGGCGGGACACACCACCGCCGTGGCAGAGCGCGGACAACCCGGTGGCCGGACTCGACGCCGCCGGCCGCCTCACGGTGTTCGCGCTCGACGCCTCCGACCACTCGATGCTCCGGCGCGTCCAGCTCGACCCGGACACCGACACCTGGTCGCCGTGGGACACCTTCGGCGGGCCGGCCGGTGCGGTGCCCACGCTCGGCCGCAACTCCGGCGGAGCGCTCGAGGTGTTCTCGCTCGCCCCGGAGGGAGCCAACCTGCACCACCGGGCCCAGCGACCGGACGGCGGCTGGTACGACTGGGAGGAGTTCGGCGGGCCGGCCGGCGCCGCCCCCGCCGTCGCCCGCGACGCCGAGGGCAGGCTGGAGGCGTTCGCCCTGAGCCCCGGCGGCGCGTCCGTCGCCCGGCGGCGGCAAGCGGCACCGGGTTCCCGGGCCTGGGACCCGTGGGAGGCGGGCTTCGGCGGCGCCGCGGGCGCGCCACCGGTGGTCGCGGCCAACGCCGACGGCCGGCTCGAGGTCTTCGCCCTCGCTCCCGGCGGCTCCGGCATCGTCCACCGATGGCAGGTGACCCCGGGTGGCGCCTGGACCCCTGCGTGGCAGCGCTTCGGCACCGCGGCCGGCGCCGCGCCGCGCGTGGCCGGGGACGGCAGCGGCCGGCTCACCGTCGCCGCGATCGGACCGTCGGGCGTGGGAACCTTCAGCCGGCGGCAGTCCGTTCCGAGCGGAGGCTGGGACGAATGGCTGCCGATGTTCGGCTGGAGCGCCGCCGCCCCGGCGTTCGCCGCCAACGCCGACGGCCGCCTCGAGGCGTTCTCGCTGACGCCCGGTGGCGCACGGCTCGGCCACCGCTGGCAGACCATCCCCGGTGGAAGCTGGGATTCCGGCCGGGAGTTCGGGGAGCCCGATCTCAGGCTCGCTGCCACGCCCGCCGTCGCGTCCGATCGCACCGGGCGCACGCACGTCTTCGCCGTCACCACCGAAGGCAGGATGCGCACCCGGGTCCAGGAACGGCCGAGCGGCGGGTGGCGGCCGTGGACGGCCTTCGGCGACCGGACGGTCGCGCCCGTCACATCGGGCCGTCCCGCAGGGTGAACCCGGAGTGCGGATCGCGCCACGTGAAAGGGGCGAAAGGGCCGTTCCGCGAGGCCGTGACCCCCTGGGCGCGGTGACCTTCCCCACCCCGGCAGGTCCCGTACGCGACGTCCGCGACCAGGGGCGCAAGGGCCGATCCCGCACGCCCGACCGCGGTGGACGTAGGCCGCGCTCGCTCGCCGCGGGACGCCAACTTCCCCCGAACCGCTCGCCAGAGAGTCGAAAACGACCCCAAACCGCCATCGCCGCACGAGGGCCGGAGTGACCGGGGACACAGGGGGAGCCGTCCGTGAGGAGAGGGCCGGCGAGCCTCCCGGCAAGGGGCTCGGCGAGCCTCCCGGGGCAGCTTGTGCCGGCTGTCCGACCCGGCGGGCCGTCCCGGCCGAAGTGGCTGAACTGCGCCGATGAACTCCCTTGAGAGATGAGTATTGTTCCACTCGTCGGTCCGGCACGACGCGTGGAACGGGGGGAGCGGTGAGCGGGGTAGTCGTCCATCTGCCGCAGGGGTGCAGTGGCGCCGACGGCGGAGAACCGTACGGCGAAGCGGTGACGTTACGGCTCGGACCGGGCGAAGTCGCCCGCTTCGGACGCGGATCCGCGAAGATCCCCGTGGAGCTCCGCCTCGCCGACGCGGCGATCTCACGGCTCGCCGGGGAGATCCACGTGACCGACGACCACTGGCAGTTGACGAACCACAGCACCACCCACAGCTACCTCGTGGAGAACCCGGAGGGCGCCGGGGAGTACCTGAGGGTCCCGCCCCGCCGGGTCGGGGCGCCCGTCCCGTTCGAGTTCTCGCGCGTCGTGCTGCCCACCCGCAGCGACGTCCCCGTCTCCTTCCAGGTGTTCGCTCCCGATCACGTCTACCTCGACCCGGAGGCCATGGGCGCCCCTTGGGGCCGCCTCACGGTCACCGCCTACTCGCTGGACGAGACGGCCACCTACTTCCTCGTCCTCCTCGCGCTCTGCGAACCGCGCCTGCGCGACCAGTCCCGCGTCGCGGTCCCCACCACGCCCCAGATCGTCGAACGGCTCAGGGGCCACGTCGCCTGCGCCACCCTGACCGCGCGAGCGGTCAGCTCGCACATCGACTACCTCGCCGAGGAGAAGCTGCGCATCGGGGCCTCGGACCCGCGAGAAGCCGGCAAGGGCGACCGTCGCAACGGCAAGCGGGAGGAGATCGTCGGGCTCGCCCTGCGGTTCGGGCTCGTACGGGAGGAGCACCTGACGCTGCTGCCACCCCTGACGGGGGCAGCCGGGCGAGAGTGGCAGACCGCGCGATGACGACGCCCCACACCCTGCGCGACATCACCGAATGCGACGGTACGGATCTGCTCCCGCGCGGCCACCGGGTGCGGGGCTGGACGATCACCGACCTGATCGGAGCCGGAGGCTGGTCCACGGTCTACGCCGCACAGCCCGCCGACAGGTACCCGGACCGGACCGGCCGGCCCCCCGCGCTCCTGTCCGCGGCACCCGCCGACATCGCTCTCAAAATCATGCCGACCGCCGGGTACGCCCCGCGCCAGACGCGCAGGATCGTGGAGTCCGCCTGCCGGGAGGTCGAACTGGGACGCAGGGCCGGGCACGCCCGGCTGATCCGCCTCCTGGACTCCTTCGTCCTCGACGCACCGGACCGCCCCGCCCTGGACGGCGCGATCGTGCTGGTCATGGAGCGGGCCGCGGGCAGCCTGCGGGAACTCCTCGACGCCGGGGTGGCCGAGGCCGACCGCCCCGGGCTGATCGCGGGGATCTGCGAGGGACTCGCCCACCTCCACGGGGCGGGATGGGTCCACGCCGACCTCAAGCCGGAGAACGTCCTGCTGGACGGCAGCCGCTGCGTGAAGCTCTCGGACTTCGGGCTCGCCACCCAGGTGACGGGAACGCACGGGTACGCGCCCCCCATGGGCACCTTGGATTACCTCCCGCCCGAGCGCTGGCGGGCACCCCTCGGGGATATGGGCGTGAAGGTCCGGCCGAGTGCCGACATCTGGGCCCTGGGCATCATCATCCACGAGGTGTTCGGCTCCGGCGCCTCCCCGTTCTCCGGCGCCACGCCCATGGCGCGCGGCGCCGCGGTCCAGGAGTACGGCGAAGGGCGTGCTCCGCTGCGCATGGACCAGGCCGTGCCGCCGTTCTGGCGCGAGCTCGCCGCCGACTGTCTGGCCCCGACCCACGCGGCGCGTGCCCCGCACACCGCCGCGAGCCTGCTCGCCCGCATCACCGCCGAACAGTCGGCGCGAAAGAGGAGCACGGGACGGCTGTGGGGCCGGGCCCGCACCGCGATCCTCACCACCGCGTTCTGCGGGATCGCCGGTACGACCCTGTGGTCGGACGCGGCACGGGCGAGTTCCTCCGCACTGAACGGCCTGGAGGGCGCGGCGGCCGGCACGATCCGGGTGTTCAATGCGGAGAAGGGCTGCCAGGAGCGGGCCGACCGGGACCCGCAGTGCAGTCTGGGCATGGCGATCGACCCGACGGGCCCGTACACCGCGGACAACGTCGTACCGTCCCGTGTGTGGCACGGCGACGTCCTCGAGGTCGACTGTCAGCTGCCCGACGGCCGGGCCGTCATCGACGAGGCGGACCTGCAGTCCACCCGCTGGTTCCACGTCCGCCTCCCGTCCGGCTCCACACCCCCCACGGCGTGGCTCCCCGCCGTCCGCACGAGGGACCGCCCGGCACTGCAGGGCTGCCCGCACCCTGCGGCCGGGCGCTGACGCTCCCGGCCGGAACCGTCACGCGAGTCTGACCGCGTGAACTCTGGCCGACCTACGGAGAGCTGCCGCCGAGGCGGCCGCCGGTCCACGCGTGTCGCGCCGCGTCGCGAGGGGCCGGGGGAGCGCCGGGGTGTCGGTTGCGGGTGCGGACGTCCTCCATGACCGCCCAGCCCTTGCCGCCGTCGAAGGTCCGGAACTCGACCAGGTGGTGGTCGAGGTGTCCGGTGATCATCACTGCCATGAGGGACAGGTACTCTCCCCGGAGGTCGGGGGTGAGTACGCCCTCCTGCGGCCCTCCCAGGAGGACCTGCTGGTCCTCGGCCAGGAGCGTGCACGTGGTCTGGACGGCTCGGACGAGTGCCTCGAACCGCTCCCCGCCCAACCGCGTCCGCAAGAACTCCAGATGGGAGCCGAGGGCGTCGGCCTCCTGGCCGCCTTCCGGCCCACCGGGATCCACCTGCGCTCCGGGCCCTCCAGGGTCCGGCGGATGATGCTCGGTCATGCTTCCGCCCTTCCCCCAGCGGCCGTTGCCCTGCGCAGTGTAGGCAGAGGCCCGCGCTCCGACGGCGTTCTTCGGACACCCGGCCAACTCCGGCCGCCTACTCCACGGCGTCCCCGGACCCGGGCACCCCGATCGCAATCGAATATGCCGCTTGCACATTTAGAGGAATACGATTTCGGCAATTCCGGGATGGATTACCCGCGTTCACTCTCCCAACGTTGACAGCGTGCTGCGTCTTGAGGGTAAATAAGTTCACAGGTGGCCTGATGTGGTCGCAGGTAGGCTGGATCAGGCCACTCAGTGACCGGTTCATTCCGCCCGTCACCTGGTGTGGCCGTGGCGATTTCGCAGGAGAGGGGCGTTTGGGTCGCGGGTGTACAGCGTGGTCGTGTAGTGAGCGGGTATTGACGAATCCGATTCTTCCGTGGGGGATCAATGGCCCAGCTCAGTTCTTTTTCCGTCCCCGATTTCCACCTTCCGTTCGGGAACTCCAAGCATCCCGGGGCCGCCCGGGCGAACGCCGAGGCGACCTCGTGGGTGTTGCAACACGAGCTCGTGACCGCCGCGGCCGAGCAGTTCTCGGGCATCGGCGTGGGCCACCTGGCCGGCCGGGTGAGCGGTGACGTCCCCTACGAGCGGGTCCTCCTGCTCGCCGAGTGGATGGCCTGGTCGTTCGTCCTGGACGACCAGCACGACCACCTCATCAGGGCGGGAGAGGTCGCGGCCTGGCGGCCCGTCACCGATGCCATCACCGGCTATCTGCGAACGGGGCGGATCGAGAGGTCGGCAGCGGGCCGAAATCCGTTGGTGACGGGGTTCGTCGACCTGTGCGACCGGATCCTGGCCGGCATGTCCGAGGGCACCGCGGCCCGGTACCGCACCCATGTCCCCCTCATGCTCGACTCCTTGGACCAGGAGGCGGGCAACCGCGCCGCCGAGAGGGGCCCGGGGGTCCAGGAGTACGTCCTCATGCGCCGCCACAGCTCCCAGATCCTTCCGATGATGGACATGGTGGAGGCCGGGCTCGGGATCGACCTCCCGCAGAACGTCCACGACCTCCCCGAGTTCCAGGCTCTCGTCGCGAGTGTTCTCGACGTCATCTCATGGGGCAACGACGTGTTCTCCCTGCCGAAGGAGCACGCCTGTGGGGACACCAACAACCTCGTGTCCCTCATCTCCTTCTGGGAGAGGTGCTCCCTCCCCGACGCAGTCCAGGCCGTCGAGGGGCGCATCCAGGAGCGCATCGAGCAGTATCTGACCGAAGAGAAGCGTCTGATTCAGGCCGTCAAGGCGCTCCCCGGGACGGACCCGTCGCTGGTCGACGCGGTCACCCGCTGCGTGCGCAGTTACGAGGACTGGATGATCGGCGCCGATCTGTGGCAGCGTTACGAGTGCACGCGGTACAGCGACGAACGGTTCGCGGCCGGACTGGAGTCTGCGTACACCCGCCCGGATCTTGTCTCCGCGGCGTGACGGAAAGTCAGCTCATGGCATCTGAAGCGCATTCCGGCCCCGAGGTCCATGCTCCGGTCGCCCCAGGGCGGTTACCCCTCCTGGGGCACGCGCTGCAACTGTGGCGCCGGCCGATCGCGTTCCTGGAGTCGCTCCGCGAACACGGCGACATCGTGCGGCTCGACATCGGCACCTGGCCCGTCCATGTGCTGACGAGCCCGGAGCACGTCCACTCCGTACTGGTCCAGCGGGCGCAGCAGTTCGGCCGGGGAAGGATTTTCGACAGGCTCCGCCCGGTGTTCGGCAACGGGATCGTGACCACCGACGGCGACTTCCATCGCAAGCAGCGCCGGATGATGCAACCCGCCTTCCACCGCAACCACATCGCCGAGTACGCCGAGGTGATGTGCCGTCAGGCGGAGGCGATGTCCGCGTCGTGGACGGCGGGCCGTGAGATCTCCATGGTCACGGAGGCGCGCGGGTACGCGATGTCCTCGGTCGCCGAGATGATCTTCTCGGGGGACCTGAGCCGTCCCGCCGTCGACGAGGTGCACCGCTCGCTGCCCATCGTCCTGGAGGGCATGCTCGTACGGGCGGTCATGCCCAAGTCGCTGGACCGGCTGCCCATTCCGTACAACCGGCGGTTCGACGGCGCGGCCGCCCGGCTGCGCCGGACCATCGACGAGGTGATCGAGCAGTACCGCGCCGAGGAGCCGGCCGGCCGGGGCGACCGCCAGGACCTGCTCTCCTTGCTGCTGGCGGGCGTGGACTCCGAGACGGGCTCGGCGATGGCTGCCGAGCAGGTGCGGGACGAGGTCATCGCCATCATGCTCGCCGGCACCGAGACCTCCGCGACCACCCTGTCCTGGATCTTCCACGAGATCGGCCGGCACCCCGAGGTGGAGGCGCGCGTCCACGCCGAGGTCGACTCGGTGGTGGGGTCCCGGCCCGTGCGTCCCGAAGACATACCCGCGCTGACCTATACGCACGACGTCTTCCAGGAAGCCCTGCGCCTGCATTCCCCCCTGCTCTTCACCCGCAGGGCCCTGGCCCCCCTCACCCTGGGCGGAATCTCGATCCCGGCCGGCGCGGAACTGGCCTACAGTCCCTACGCGTTGCACCGGGACCCCGCACTTTTCCCCGACCCCGGCGTCTTCGACCCGGACCGCTGGCAGGAGGGGGCCAAGGAGCGGTCCCGTGCTCACAGTTACGTCCCGTTCGGGGCCGGCCAGCACAAGTGCATCGGCGATTCCTTCGCCGTGGCGGAGATCTTGACCGCGGTGGCGACCGTCGCCTCGCGATGGCATCTGAAGCCCGCCCCGGGCATGACCGTGCGCGAACTTCCCGCAGGGATCCCGCAGCCCAGCGAACTGCCGATGATTCCCGTGGCGCGAAAGGTACACCACTCTTCTCAAACGAGTGACGAGATCGCGCAATAGTGTGCTGAAACAGCATCAACTCCGCATGCGGCCCGTACACTCTGCCGCACGTGCTGGAGGGGGCAAAGGGATGTCGCAGGTCACCGAACCGAGAAGCTGGAACGCTCAGCCCCTGCTGGAGCGGGAGGCGGAAGTCCTCGCGATCCAACGCGCGGTGGACGTACTCTGCGGCATCTCGGCCAACCCGGCCAACTCGGCCAACCGCAGCGGGGGCGTCCTGACCTTCGCCGGATCGGCAGGCATAGGCAAGACGACCCTGCTGAACGAGGCCCGCCGCCACGCCGCCGAGCGCTCCTGCACCGTGCTCTTCGCGCGCGGCGGCGAGCAGGAGCGGCAGGTTCCGTTCCACGTGATGCGCCAGCTCATCCAGCCGGCCCTGGCCGCCATGAGCGAGGACGAACGGCGCGACGCGCTCGGCAACTGGTACGGCATCATCGCCCCCGCGCTCGGGCTGACCGCCGCCCCGAAGGGGCCGACGGGGCCCGACCCGCAGGGCGTGCGCGACGGACTCGACTGGGTGGTCACGCATTTAGCGGTCCGCAACGCCCCCGTCGTGCTGATCGTCGACGACGCGCACTGGGCGGACGCGGAGTCCCTGAGCTGGCTCACCTCCTTCGCGGCGCGCGCCGAGGAACTGGCCATGCTGATCATGGTGGCCTGCCGGCCCGACGAGATCCCCGCCGACGCCGGCGCGCTGCGCGCCCTCATGGGACGCCAGGGGATGCGCCCGCACGAGCTGGCTCCCCTGACCACGAGCGCCGTCGCGCGCATCGTGCGCGACGCCCTCGGTGAGAACGCGGACGACATGTTCTGCCGCGAATGCTGGGCGATCACCGGCGGAAACCCCTTCGAGGTGGTCGAGCTGGTCATGAAGGGCCGCGACCGGGGCTTGAAGCCGTACCAGGGCAACATCCCCCAACTGCGCGACCTGGCTTCCGCGGTCAAGGGCAGCGGCCTGATCGACCGGCTCGATCAGCTCGGCCCGTCCACCGTCCGGCTCGCGTGGGCCGCCGCCGTGCTCGGCACCGCGGTCCCCCTCGGCATCGTAGGTGGCGTGGCCGCCCTCGGTGACGCGCAGGCCGCCGAGGCCATCGACCGGCTGCGGGCCGCACGCATCCTGACCGTCCTCACGGGCGTGCGGCGCAAGGAGGTCGTGGAGTTCTTCCACCCGCTCATCGCCACCGCCGTGTACCGCTCGATTCCGCCCGGTGTACGCGTAGCCATGCACGGGATGGCCGCGCAGGCCGTGATCGACGACGGGCAGGGTTCCGCGGCCGCCGCCCGCCACTTGCTGGAAATGCACCCCGAGGGCGACCCGTGGGTCGTACAGCAGCTGCGCCAGGCCGCGCGCGAGAGCTTCTCCGCGGGCGCTCCCGATGCCGCGCGCCGCTACCTGGCACGCGCCCTGCGCGAGCCCCCGGAGGTGGAGGACCGCGCCGAGGTCCTGTTCGAACTCGGATCCGCCAACCTCCTGCACGAGCCCGCGACGACGATCAACCAGCTCAGGGCCGCGCTGGAGGAGCCCAAGACCGACCAGGCCCTGCGCGAGGCGATCACGTACCGGCTCGCCCAGGCGCTCGGCCACACGGGTCAGCTGGGTCTGGCGGCAGGGCTCCTCGCGGAGGAGGCCCGGCGTGCCACGAGCTCCCGTACACGGCTGCGCATGCAGGCCGAGCAGTTCAAATGGAACTCCGTCCGGTTCGACGAGGAGAACTCGCCCGCCCGCTCCCGGCTCCTCGCCCAGTTCGCCAAACGGCTCACCGGCCGGGGTCTGCCCGAGCGGCACATCCTCGGTCTGCGGGCCTGGGACGCCGCGATGCGCGGCGAGTCCGCCTCCACCGCCCTGGAGTACGCGGAACAGGCGCTTGACGGGGGCATGAGCTGGACCGACCAGGACTTCGGCTTCGAGGTGCCTGCCGTCCTCGCGGTCACGCTCATGTACTGCGACCAGCCCGGCCGGGCCGAGGACCTCTTCAACACCGCGATCCTCGAGTTCGAGGGGAAGGGCTGGCGCGGCGCGCACCTGTCGTTCGTCTACACCCTGCTCGGCTACGTCCGCTACCGGCGCGGGCAGCTCGCCGAGGCCGAGGACTTCGTACGCAACGGCCTGCAGATCGCCGACCGCGTCGGCACCGGGATCCCGGCGCAGTGGTACGCGATCGGCACCCTCATCGAAACGCTGCTCGCCCGGGGCAACACCGCCGAGGCCCAGCGCATCGCCAAGGCCTACAAGCTGGCGGACGGCTTCCCCCAGGCCGTGGTCTATCCCGATCCGCAGGCCGTGTGGGGCAAACTGCTCCTGGCCCAGGGCAGGATCGAGGAGGCGGAGCACCATCTCACCGCAGCCGGCCGGCGCCTGGATCTGCGCGGAACGCGCAATCCCTCGTGGAGCCCCTGGCAGCTGGACCTGGCGCTCGCGCAGGCGACGCACGCGCCCGAGCAGGCACGGGCCACGGCGGCCGAAGCGGTCGCACGGGCCCGCGCGTTCGGGACGTCCAGCGTGATCGGACACGCCCTGCGCGTCGCGGCCGCCGCCACGGACCCGTCCCAGGCGGCGGGCCTGCTGCAGGAGGCGGTGGAGCACCTCGAACAGTCTCCGGCCGCCTGCGAACTCGCGCACGCGCTCATCGACCACGGCATGGCCCTGCACGCCATCGGCGACCCGCACCTGGCCGCGCAACAGACCTACCGGGGCATGGAGTTGGCCGCCGACTGCGGCGCCGACGGGCTCGTGAGCCGGGCCAGGACCCAGCTGGCCTCGGCAGGTCTGCGGCCTCGCCGTCTGCGTACCTCCGAGCAGGACACCCTGACCGTCGCCGAGCTCACGGCCGCCCGCCACGCCTCGGCGGGGATGGACAACAGGGCGATCGCCGTGGCGATGCACACCAGCGCCCAAGCGGTGTCCGAGCTGTTGTCCGCGGTCTTCGCGAAACTGGGCACCGACCGGCTCGGACTGCACCGGGCGCTCGGAGCCTGACCGCACGGCCGGCCCGGAGACGAGCCCGGGCCGGCTCGGTCAGGGCTGGCGGATCGCGGAGATCTCGAACTCCAGCACCACCTTGTCGCCGACGAGGACGCCTCCGCCTTCCAGCGCGGCGTTCCAGGTGATGCCGTAGTCCTTGCGGCTGATCGGCGCCGAGCCTTCGAACCCGACGCGCAGGTTGCCGTAGGGGTCCGTGGCGCTGCCCTGGAATTCGAAGTCGATGCCGAGCGGCCGGGTGACGTCCTTGATGGTGAGGTCGCCGGTCAGCCGGAAGTTGCTGCCGTCGAGCTGCTGCACTCCCGTGGAGACGAAGGTGATGTCGGGGAAGGTCGGCGCGTCGAGGAAGTCGTTGGTGCGAAGGTGGCCGTCGCGCTGTTCGTTGCGGGTGTCGATGCTCGCGGCCTTGATGGTGACGGACACGGTGGACTTGGCGGGGTCCTCGCCGTCGAAGTATCCGGCGCCTTCGAACTCGTTGAACGCGCCGCGGACCTTGGTGACCATGGCGTGCCGGGCCACGAACCCGATCTGGGAGTGAGCCGGGTCGAGGGCGTAGTTCCCGGTGAGCGAGGTGAGGGGGGTGGTGGTCATGGACTGCTCCGCGGGGCTCGGGGACGGGAAGGGGAGGCGCTCGCCCACGCTAGCCAGGCCCGCCGCCGCGGGCGTTCGAGCGCGCCCGTACGTCACCCGATCGGCGAGAGCGGGCTCGCGGAGATCGTCCGGACAGGGCCATACGTGGACGTGGTCGGCCGCCAGGGTGCCCACGGAGAGCCGCGCCCTTCACCCCGGCGGGTCACCCGACGGGCGTCGCCACGGGAGGGGGCACAGAATCGAAGACCGGTGACGAGGCGGGAACGGCGACCAGCCAGGAGGCCCAGCGCATGGCAGGACCGGCACGCGGATCCGGGCCGGGCCCCGGACCGGGCGACAGGCCACCCCGCGGCGGCCACCCGGCGACCGACCGGATGCTCCGCACCCTCCTGCGGCGCCGGAAGAAAACCCTCAGCAGCGAGGACGTGACCGTCGCCGACCGGCCGCAGGTCCGCCGCGCCGTCACCGCTGCCGCCCTGGGCAACACCATGGAGTGGTTCGACTTCGGGGTGTATGCCTACCTCGCGGGAACGATGGGCAAGGTCTTCTTCCCGTCCAGTTCCCCCGGCGCCCAGGTCGTCTCCACGTTCGCCACGTTCGCCGCGGCGTTCCTCGTCCGTCCGCTCGGCGGTCTGGTCTTCGGGCCCCTCGGCGACCGCATCGGCCGGCAGAAGGTGCTGGCCGCCACCATGATCATGATGGCGGCCAGCACCTTCGCGGTCGGCTTCCTGCCCACGTACGCCTCCGTTGGCTTCATCGCCCCGCTGCTCCTTCTCCTGTGCCGCCTCGTCCAGGGCTTCTCGACCGGCGGCGAGTACGCGGGCGCCACCACGTACATCGCCGAGTACGCCCCGGACCGGCGGCGCGGCTTCCTCGGCAGCTGGCTCGACTTCGGCACCTTCGTGGGCTACGCGCTGGGTTCGGGCCTGGTCACGGTCCTGACCCTGACCCTCGGCACGCAAGGCCTCCAGGACTGGGGCTGGCGCATCCCCTTCTTCGTGGCGGGCCC
>NZ_JBHXKA010000043.1:35949-61983 GCF_042722885.1 Streptomyces sp. NPDC058401 | reverse complement strand
TAGCCGTGTGCGGGGGGCGGGGCCGGGGGTTTTTCCCCCCGCCCCGCCCTTTCGCCGTTTCCCGGGGCTCCGCCCCGGACCCCGCTCCTCGAACGCCGGAGGGGCTGGAGTTGCCTGACGGCAATCCAGCCCCTCCGGTCGGTTGCTTACAGCGCTACGCCCAGCAGGGCGTCGACCGTGCGGGACACGAGGCCCGGGGCCGACTCGTCGTCGCCGTCGGAGACGAGCTGGCGCTCGACCCAGCGGTCCACCGCCGCGAGGGCGGCAGGGGCGTTCAGGTCGTTCGACAGGGCCTCGCGGACCTCTTCGACCAGGTCGTCGGCCGGGATGCCGTCGGGGCGGGAGACGGCCGCGCGCCAGCGCTCCAGGCGGGCCACCGCCTCGGCGAGGACCTCGTCGGTCCACTCCCAGTCCGCGCGGTAGTGGTGCGAGAGCAGGGCCAGGCGGATCGCCGCCGGGTCCACTCCGGCGCGGCGCAGCGCCGATACGAAGACCAGGTTGCCCTTGGACTTCGACATCTTCTCGCCGTGCAGCGCGACCATCCCGGCGTGTACGTACGCCTTGGCCATCGGGAACTCGCCCGTCAGGACCTGGGCGTGCGAGGCGCCCATCTCGTGGTGCGGGAAGGCCAGGTCGGAGCCGCCGCCCTGGATGTCGAAGGTCATCCCCAGGTGGTCCAGGGCGATCGCCACGCACTCGATGTGCCAGCCGGGCCGGCCGCGGCCCAGCGAGCCGCCGTCCCAGCTCGGCTCGCCCGGGCGGGCGGCCATCCACAGCATCGGGTCGAGCGGGTTCTTCTTGCCCGCGCGGTCCGGGTCGCCGCCCCGCTCGGCCGACAGCAGCCGCATCGCCTCGGCGTCGAGGTTGGAGACCTTGCCGAAGTTGGGGTCGGACTCCACCGAGAAGTAGACGTCGCCGTCCAGCTCGTAGGCGGCGCCCGCGTCCCGCAGCCGCTCGACCAGCGGCACGATGCCGGGTATGGCCTCGACGGCGCCGATGTAGTGCTGCGGCGGCAGCATCCGCAGGGCGGTCATGTCCTCACGGAACAGGGCGGTCTCGCGTTCGGCGAGCTCGGTCCAGTCCTGGTTGTCGCGCAGGGCCCGCTCCAGCAGTGGGTCGTCGACGTCCGTGACGTTCTGGACGTAGATGACCTGCCGCTTGGTGTCGAGCCACACGCGCTGCACGAGGTCGAACGCGTTGTAGGTCGCCGCGTGACCGATGTGCGTCGCGTCGTACGGGGTGATCCCGCAGACGTAGATACGGGCGACGGGACCGGGGGCGAGGGTGATCGCCGCTTGGGTCGCGGTGTCGTGGATCTGGAGGTCGCGGCCCTTGCCAGGCAGGGCGGGGACCTCAGAAGCGGGCCAGGCATGCATGACTCGAGCCTAACCGGACAGGTGTTCCTCAAACGAACCGGACCTGCACTGTTGTCCTGATCGGCGCTCTTGCGCCATGGCCGGTTCTGTGCGTGTGGCGTGCTGCGGGCCCCTGCCCGGTCAGACGGGCGGCCACGGGATCGAGGGCCACTGTCCCGAGGGCTGCGGATGCTTCCCGGTGCCCAGCAGCAGGGCCACGCGGGCCCGTACGGCGGCCACCTCGGCGGTGGTGAGGAGTTCGGCCAGTCGGGTGGCGAGGGGCTGCCCTGCGGCCAGTGCGGCCTCCAGGGCGGTCAGTACGGCTCCCGCTTCGCCGGTCAGCGGCTCCCCCGCCCAGCCCCAGAGCAGGGTGCGCAGTTTGTCCTCGGTGTGGAAGGTCACTCCGTGGTCGATGCCGTAGAGCCTTCCGCCGGGGGCGGGCAGCAGGTGGCCGCCCTTGCGGTCGCCGTTGTTGATCACGGCGTCGAGGACGGACATCCGGCGCAGCCGTTCGTCGTCGGCGTGCACGAGGAGCGCGGTGCGGCCCTCGCCGACCTCGGCGAAGGCGACGGGCTTCCAGCCCTCCCCCGCTTCCTCGCCGTCCACGAGGGCGAGCAGCTCCGCCTCCGGGGACTCCCCCGTCTCGATCCACTGCTGGACCATGCCCTCGCCGTACGGTCCGTCGCGCAGCACGGTCGGGGGCACCAGCCCCCAGCCGGTGGCCTCGGAGACCAGGTACGCGGCGACCTCGCGCTGGGCGAGGTTGCCGTCGGGGAAGTCCCACAGCGGGCGCTCGCCCTTGACCGGTTTGTACACGCAGTCGGTGCTCGCGCCCCCGTGGGTGACGGTGCACAGCAGGACGGCGTTGGACGCTTCCCGGATCCGGCCGACGACGGTGAGTTCCCCGTGGGCCAGCAGTGCTTCCAATTCCGGCGTTCCCCCCGTGGCGTTCACGCCTGGCGCCGGTAGCCGTTCTGGCGCGGGCACACGTGCCCTTCCGGGTCCAGCGGGAGGCTGCACAGGGGGCACGGCGGCCGGCCCGCGTTGACCACGTCCAGGGCCCGCTTGGTGAAGGCCCGGGCCTGGGCGCCGGTGAGGCGGACGCGCAGCATCGGCGGTCCGTTCTCCTCGTCCTGGAGGAGGCGCTCCTCGGCCTCGGCGAGGTCCTCCTCCGAGTCGGCGTCGAGCTCCACGAGGGCCTGCGCCTCGACGATCATGCGCTGGTCCTCGCCGTCCCAGGCCAGGGCCATGGTGCCGACGCGGAACTCCTCCTCGACGGGAACGTCCAGGGGGGCGGTGTCGGTCGCCTCGGCGGGGGCCACGGCCGGGACGGGGGCATTGCCCCCGGTGCGCCGTACGACCTCGTCCAGCAGCTCTTCCATCCGCTCCGCGAGCGCCGCCACCTGGGTCTTCTCCAGGGAGACGGAGGTGACGCGGGGGCCGGTGGAGGCCTGCAGGAAGAACGTACGGCGTCCAGGCAGGCCGACCGTGCCGGCCACGAAACGGTCCGGTGGGTCGTAGAGGAACACCTGACGGGGCACGTCCAGTCTCCAAGCGTCGGCGGCAGGGGCAGGGCTGCGCCCATGGGTTGGCCCGTCCACCCTACTGCGCCATTCGATCACACCGCGCCCGCACCGCCCCCTACGACCGCCTCGCCGCCCGCTTCCGCGCCGTCCGGGGCGTCCGCGGCGTCCGGCGAGGGGCGCTCGCGGGGGGCGAGGGAGGCGAAGTCGCCGGTGTCGCCGAGCCGGAGCAGGAAGGGCCGGGTCGGGGTGTAGCGGATCGCGGTGACCGAGCAGGGGTCGACGTGGATCCGCTGGAAGAGGTCCAGGTGCATGCCGAGGGCGTCCGCGACAAGGGACTTGATGATGTCGCCGTGCGAGCACATCAGGTACACGGCGTCGGCGCCGTGCTCCTCCTCGATCCGCGCGTTCCAGTCGCGGACGGCGTCCACGGCGCGGGCCTGCATGGCGCGCATGGACTCGCCGCCGGGGAAGGCGGCGGCGGAGGGGTGCTGCTGGACGATCCGCATCAGCGGTTCTTCGGACAGTTCGGAGAGTTTGCGGCCCGACCAGTCGCCGTAGTGGCACTCGCCGATCCGCTCGTCGGTGTGCAGCGGGAGACCGGGGCGGGCCGCGAGCAGCGGGGCCAGGGTCTCGGCGCACCGCTCCAGCGGGCTGGAGACGGCGGCGGCGAGGGGCACGTCGGCGAGCCGCCCGGGCAGCGCGGCGGCCTGTGCGGCTCCGTGCTCGTCGAGGCTCACCCCCGGGGTCCATCCGGCGAGCAGCCCTGCGGTGTTGGCGGTGGACCGCCCGTGTCGTACGAGGATCAGCGTGGCCATGGCAGAAGGGTATGCGGTGGCGCCGGTGTGCGGTCTGGGCCGGGGCAGGGAACAATGCGCGAGTGATTGTGGACTGCGCCATGTACCGCGAGGGCCGCCGCTCCGAGGCGCCCGACGACTTCTCCGATGCCCTCGACGAGGCGCGGGCCACCGGTGACGCCTTCCTCTGGGTGGGCATGCACGAGCCGACCGAGAAGGAATTCGAGCACGTCAGCCAGGAGTTCGGGCTGCACCCGCTGGCGGTGGAGGACGCGCTGACCGCGCACCAGCGGCCGAAGATGGAGGTCTACGACGATTCGCTGTTCGTGGTCCTGAAGCCGGTGCGGTACGACGACGCCTCGGACACGGTGACCACGGGCGAGCTGATGGTGTTCATCGGCGACTCCTTCGTCGTCACGGTCCGGCACGGCGAGGGGGCCGCGCTGGCCGCCGTACGGCACCGGCTGGAGCAGGATCCCGAGGTGCTCAGGCACGGCCCCACGGCGGTGCTGTACGCGGTCTCGGACGCGGTGGTGGACCACTACATCGAGGTGGCCGCCGAGCTCCAGGCGGACCTGGAGGAGCTGGAGGCGGAGGTCTTCTCGCCGAACCCCTCGGACAGCAAGAACACCGCCGCGCGGATCTACGGGTTCAAGCGGCAGGTCCTGGAGTTCCGCCGGGCCACGAGTCCGCTGCTCCAGCCGATGGACCGGCTCGCCTTCGGGAACGTGCCCTTCGTGCACGAGCACGCCCAGCCGTTCTTCCGTGACGTCGCCGACCACCTGACGAAGGCGAACGAGTACATCGAGGGCCTGGACCGGCTGCTCTCGGACGCGCTGGCCGCGCACCTGGCGCAGATGGGCGTCCGGCAGAACGACGACATGCGCAAGATCTCGGCCTGGGCGGCCATGGCGGCGGTGCCGACCATGGTGGCGGGGATCTACGGGATGAACTTCGAGCACATGCCGGAGCTCAGCCACCGCTGGGGCTATCCGCTGGTGGTGCTGGTGATGGTGGCCCTGTGTCTGGGCCTGCACCGGATGTTCAAGCGCCGCGGCTGGCTGTAGGCGGGCGGCGGGGCTCCGGACCGGGCGGCCCTATGCGAACTCGGGCGCCGAGGTCGGCTGGCCGCCCAGGGGGTTGCTCCGCTCCGGCGGGTGCAGGTCGACCATGCGGCGCCAGCCGCTGAACCGCTCGTACGCGTACGTCGCGCGGATCCCGGCGGCCAGCGCGGCCGCCTTCGGCGCGGGCCAGCCCAGGAGCCGCCCCATGTGGTCCATGACCGCGAGGCTCACGTCCCGGTAGACGGCGATCTCGGCGAGCGCGCACTCGCGCAGCACCCGGTGGATGGTGCGGGCGTGGCCGGCGCGGGCGAGGCGGAGCAGTTCCTCGTGGCAGTAGGCCAGATGGCTGTCCTCGTCCGCGCTGATCATGCGGATGGCCTTGCCGAGCTCGGGGTCGTCCCCGAAGTGCCGGACGAGCATGACCATCTGGTCGGCGGCGCGCTGTTCGGTGACCCGGCTGTGCGCGAGGTAGACGACGATGTCCTCCTCGCTCAGGGACCGCTCGCCGCGCAGCTTCTCGTGGCTCAGGCCGATGCCGCGCCGCTCCAGCAGCATCGTGTAGTCGGCCTCCGGCGGGACGGGCACGGGCGGCAGGCCCCGCTTGCGGAGCAGCGCGTTGAAGATCCGGCCGTGTTTGTCCTCGTCGGCGCCGTGCCGGGTGATCTTGGGCGCGAGGTCGCGCATGGAATCGGGCACGAGCGCCGCGATCCGTGCGTTCTCCCAGCCGCCCTGGGATTCGCCGCCGGCGGCGATGGAGCAGAACAGCTGGAAGGAGGCGTCGTGGTCGACGATCTCCCGGAACAGGCTGCGCGCAGAGAGCATGCGTCGAGTCAAAAGCCGATTCACCGGCCGGGCAACCGGATGCGGCCCGCGGCTCGGCCGAATGAACGACTGGGACCGGTGGCCGCGGGGGCGTAACCCCACGGCCGCCCCGCGCGTTGTTGGCTGTGTCGGCCGTGGCGGGGAAGACCCCCCGAGCCCCCACCACGGCCGCAGACCTTTCCTTCTCCACGCCGGATTCCGTCCGGCAGCCGCTCAGGCCAGGCCGGCGAGCTCCATGGCCTCGACGCCGGCCCGCAGGGCGGCGGTGCGCTCCTCCAGGGTGAAGCCGGCCGGGGCGAGCGTCAGGGTGGTGACCCCGGCCTCCGCGTAGGCCTTCATGCCGTCGGCGATGCGCTCCACGGAGCCCAGCAGGGTGGTGGAGTCGATCAGCGAGTGCGGGATCGCGGCGGCCGCGCCCTGCTTGTCGCCGGCCAGGTACTTGTCCTGGATCTCGGCGGCTTCCTTCTCGTAGCCCATGCGCTGGGCCAGCTGGTTGTAGAAGTTCTGCTTGCGGCTGCCCATGCCGCCCACGTACAGGGCGGTGTACGGGCGGAACATGTCGGCGAGCGCGTTCACGTCGTCGCCGAGGGCCAGCGGCACGGTCGGGCAGACGTCGAAGCCGTCCATCGTCAGCCCGGCCTTCTCGCGGCCCGCCCGGATGTGGGTGAGGGCGGTGGCCTCCAGGTGCTCGGCGGCCGGGAAGATCAGCAGGGCGCCGTCGGCGATCTCGCCGGTCTGCTCCAGGTTCTTGGGTCCGATGGCGGCGATGTAGAGCGGGATGTGCTCGCGCTCGGGGTGCACGGTCAGCTTGAGCGGCTTGCCCGGTCCGCCGGGCAGCGGCAGCGTCCAGTGCTCGCCCTCGTACGACAGCCGTTCGCGGGTCATCGCCTTGCGGACGATCTCCACGTACTCGCGGGTCCGCGCGAGCGGCTTGTCGAACTTCACGCCGTACCAGCCTTCGGACACCTGCGGTCCGGAGACGCCGAGGCCGAGGCGGAAGCGGCCCTTGGTGAGGGAGTCGAGGGTGGCGGCCGTCATGGCCGTCATGGCGGGCTGGCGGGCCGGGATCTGCAGGATCGCGGAGCCCACGTCGATGCGCTCGGTCTGGGCGGCGACCCAGGCGAGCACGGTCGGCGCGTCGGAGCCGTAGGCCTCCGCGGCCCAGCAGACGTCGTAGCCGAGGCGGTCGGCCTCCTGCGCGACGGCCAGGTTGTCGGCGTCCATGCCAGCGCCCCAGTAGCCGAGATTGATGCCGAGCCGCATAAGTCGTCCCCTTACCGGTTTACCGATCAGTAACGTAGGTCTGCGGGGACTGTAGCGCGCCCGGCCGTCCCGCGTCAGTGCCGCAGTAGTCTCAGCCCTCATGGAGCAGAGGCATCTCGGCCGCACCGGACTGCGCGTCTCCCGGATCGGTCTCGGCACCCTGACCTGGGGCCGGTCGGCGGACGGACCGGACGAGGCGGAAGCGGCCGCGCAGTTGAAGACGTTCTGGAACGCGGGCGGCACGCTCGTGGACACCGCCGACGTGTACGGGGGCGGTGAGGCGGAGTACCTCCTCGGTCAGTTGATCGGTTCCGTGGTCCCGCGGCGGGACCTGGTGATCGCGACGAAGGCGGGCGGGGTCGCGGATCCGGACCGCCGTTTCGACGCCTCGCGCGGCCATCTCCTCGCCGCCCTGGACGATTCCCTGGCCCGGCTGGACACGGACTACGTCGACCTCTGGCAGGTCCACGCCTTCGATCCCTGGACCCCGCTGGAGGAGACCCTCCAGGCGCTGGACATCGCGGTGAGCAGCGGGCGGGCCCGGTACGCGGGCGTGTCGAACTTCAGCGGCTGGCAGCTCGCGAAGGCGGCGACCTGGCAGCTCGCGGCGCCCGGAGTACGGACCCGGCTGGCATCGACGCAGATGGAGTACTCCCTCCTCCAGCGCGGCGTGGAGCGGGAAGTGGTCCCGGCGGCCCTGGACCTGGGCCTGTCCCTCCTCCCTTCCTCCCCGCTCGGCCGGGGCGTCCTGACGGGCAAGTACCGGGCGGGCACCCCGGCGGACTCCCGGGGCGCCTCGGAGACCCTGGCCGCGTTCGTGGACCCCTACCTCGACGAGGCGGCGAGCCGCATCGTGGACGCGGTGGCCACGGCCGCCCACGGCCTCGCGGTGACCCCGCTCCAGGTCTCCCTGGCCTGGGTCCGCGACCGCCCCGGGGTGGCCGCGCCGATCGTCGGCGCGCGGACGTCGGCGCAGCTCGGGGCGGCCCTGTCGGTGGAGGCCCTTAGTCTTCCGGAGGAGATCCGCCAAGCGCTGGACGACGTCTCGGCGCCCGTCCACCGCTACCCCGATCAGGACTGGAGCACCTTGTGAGCGACACCGCCGCCGCCGACGCCGCCCCCGCGGAGGCCCCGGCGCCCGCCGCTGCCACCGCCCCGAAGACACCGCCCCCCGCTTCCGAACCCCCCAAGACCGAGCCCGACACCCCGACCCCGACCCCCGAGGACACCGCTGCCGGCGACACCTCGGGCGAAGCCGGGAGCGACGAGGGCGCGGCCGACGCTGACGCCTCCGGCGAGGGCCCCGCCGACGCGGACGGCTCCGGCGAAGCCGGGGAGCCCGGAGCGGACGTGGCCGACGCCGACGCCGAGGGTGCGCCCGTCGCCTCCGGCGGAGCCGGGGAGCCGGACGGGGGGCCGGGGGCGGAGCCCCCGGTTTCGGGAAGGGGCGGGGTGGGGGAAAGCCCCGCAGGGCCCGGCACCGACGAGGAGCCGGAGACGGCCGACGGGACCGGCACGGACGAGGAGTCGGGGACGGCCGACGGGACCGGCACCGACGCCCCCGCGGGCGCGGCCGCCGAGGCCACGCCCCAGCTCAGCGAGGCCGCCGCGGAACTGGCGGCCCAGAAGATCGAGCGGGAGCGCATCGCCCGCCGCAAGGCGGAGCGCGAAGCCCCCGTAGAGGCGGGCGCCAAGCTCAGCGGCAGGGCCGCCGACCTGCTGGCCGCCGTACGGGCCGTGGAGAGCGGCGGCAAACCCCCGGCTGTGTTCGACGCGCCCCCGGCGCCCCGCCGGCCGGAGCCCGCCCAGGCGACCGCGCAGGCGCCCGCCCCGGCGCGCACCCCCGCCCCCGCCCCCGCGCCGCAGGCGGACGCGGACGCCCCCTCCCCCGACGCCGTCCAGGCGGTCCGCGCCGTCCTGGCCCGGGGCGGGGCCCCCGAGTCCCTGGCTCCGCAGACCGCCGCCGTCCTCGGCGAGGACGCCGCCGCGCAGCTCGCCGAGTCCCCCTGGCGGCTGCTGGCCGTCGCCGGGGTCCGCCCGACGCAGGCGGACGGCTTCGCCCGGGCCCTGCTCGGCGGCGAGGCGACCGGTCCCGGGGACGAGCGGCGGGCCGCCGCCCTGGTGGGCTGGCTGCTGGCGCAGGCCGCCGCCAAGGGCCACACCGTGCTGGAGGCTCCCACCCTGGAGTCGGCTCTCGCCCAGTACGGCGTACCGGACCCCGCGGAGGCCCTGGAGGCGGCCGTCGCCGAGGGCGCCGCGCTGGCCTTCGAGGAGCCGGTCGGTCCGCCCGTCGGTGAGGACGAAGAGCAGCCCGTACGGATCCTGGTGGGCCTGGAGGGCTCCGCCATGGCCGAGGAGAGCCTCGCCGAGGGCCTGGCCCGGCTCGCCAACACCTTCACGGACCCCGCCGACTGGGACAAGGCCGCCACCGGCACCGGCGCCGAGCTGATCCGCGCCGCGGCCGGGCACGGCCTGGTCGCCCACACCGGCGGGGAGGCCGCCCGCGCCGAGCCCCGTGCCCTGTTCGCGGCCGCCGGGGAGTTCGGCCTGCGGGTCTGCCTGGCCGCGCACGCCCCGGCGGAGGGGGCCGTCACGGTGGCGGGCCTGCTGGCCGGCGCCGAGGGCCCGGGCCGGGACGCGGACGGGCAGTTCGCACTGGACCTGCTCATCGTGCTGGACGCCCCGCAGCTGGACGTGGAGACGGCCGCCCTGCTGGTGGAGTCGGTCCCCGACGGGGCCCGCCTGGTGCTGTCCGGGGACCCCGCGGTGCTCGGTTCCGCCGGTCCCGGCCGGGTGTTCGCCGATGTGCTCGCGGCCCGTGCCTGCCCGCAGTTGGTCTCCCGGGTCCCGGATCCGGGACCGATCGGGGAGCTGGTCTCGGGCGTCGGGGTCGGGGAGCTGTACCAGGTGGACGCCCCCGGCAAGGAGGTCGTCATCGTCCCGGTCCGCGACGCCGGGGAGGCGGTGCACCGCACCGTGCAGCTGGTGGCCGAGTCGGTGCCCCGCGCGTTCGGGATCCCGGCGGACGCCGTCCAGGTGATCACGCCCGGCCACGGCGGCCCTGCGGGCACCCGCGCGCTCAACGCGGCCCTCAAGGAGCGGCTGAACCCGGGCCCCGGCCGGTTCGGCGGTTTCGACCCCGGTGACCGGGTGGTCCACGTGCCCTCGGCCGGGCGGGCGCTGCCGGCCCGGGTGGTGTCGGCGGACGCGCAGGGGCTGCACCTGGCCGGAGCCGCGGGCGCGCGGATCGTCGTACCGAAGGAGCGGGTGGAGTCGCAGGTGCGGCACGGCTGGGCCGTGACGGCGCACCAGGCCGTCGGCTCGCGCTGGCCGGCCGCGGTCGTCGTGCTGCCCGGGGACGCGGCTCAGGCCCTGTCGCGGGACTGGGTGTACACGGCCTTCGGCCGGGCCGAGCGGCACCTGTCGGTGGTGCACGGCGTGGACCAGGCCCTGCCGCGCGCGGTCGCGGAGGTCCCGGCGAAGCCCCGTACGACCCGGCTGACGGCTCTGCTGCGGGCACTCGTGGAGTCGGCGGCCGCGCAGCCCGAGTAGGACCCGGGGAGCAGCGGACGCGCCGCGGCCCCCGTCCCGGGTGGGACGGGGGCCGCCGTGCGTTCCGTACGAGGTGTCGCGCGGGCGGGGTCAGGCCGTGGTCAGGCCCCGCTCGGCCGGCGTGCCGTCCCCGGCGTCCTCGTCGTCACCCTCGTCACCGTCGCCGTCTTCTTCCTCGTCGAAGACCGAGCTGACGTCGAACCGGTGCATCACGTCCTGCGGATCGATGTGCGTGAAGGGCGACCCGAGCCACTCCCCCGGTTCCGCGATCTCCTCCGAAGCGGCGATCCACAGCGTGGAGTCGCCCTCCTCCAGCCCGAAGTCCTTGGCGCGGGAGGCGATTTCATCCGGCTCGTACTCGCCGAAGAGCACGCCGAGCGCGTCGGCGGTGCCGCCGTCGTGGGCGAGTTCGGCCTCGCGGTCGTGCGCGACGACCCGTTCGGCCTGGGCGATCAGGCGGGCCGGTTCGACGACGGCGTAGTCGCGGCGGATGAGCACGCTGAAGGCGGCGGGTTCGGCGGGGCCGGTGTACGGGAGCCCGTCCTCGGGAGTGGGAATCTCGAACGGGGTGACCTCGTCGTAGCGGTCGTAGAGGAGCTCGTCGAACTCCTCGGCGGCAGCGGCGAGTTCGTTGAACGCGGCGTAGACGTCCGGATCATCGTCCCCGATCCTGCTCTCGACCGCGGCGAGGTGACGGTCGAGCGCGGCCTTGACCGCCTCGGCGGCGGCGCGTACCTCGGCAACAGTGGGCAGAGCGGCATCAGACATAGTGCAGACGCTATCCGTAGCGGGGCTCTGCCCGCACGCGGAATGCGAGTGAGTTCCCGGACACCCGCCCTGGTCCGGGCCGACCGGCGCCGCGTCCAAGAGGGCCGCTCAGGAGCGGAGCGCGGCCTGCGGGTCCGTGTTCAGGCCATCGGCGCATCCCACCATGAGGGAGTCCATGCGGGGCTGGTCGGGGTAGAGGTCACGCAGGACTTCGGCCTTCCTGCACTGCGCCAGGTCGTCCACGTAGTCGTTGGTGGTCTTCACGTAGTGGCGCTGACCCCAGTTCCACCCGCGCCGGTACGCGTCCACAAGCGGTCCGGCCTCGACGGCGTGAGTCACGGTCACGGTGGGAATCGGCTGAGGAGTACCGGTGGAGCATCCGGTGGCGAGGGTGGCTATGCAGACGAAGGCGGCGGTTTGGATTCTCAACGCGGTCCCGTTCGTGATCGTGATCCTGGTGACGGTCGCCAGTTCAGCACGTCAGGGCCCGGTACCGCGCTCGGTGTTCAGCCTGTGAACAGGGGCCCGCCGCCCGGTGCAGGCGCTTCACGGGCGATCCCTTGACACCCCGAGCAGAATGGATGCGATGCCGGAATACGAATTTGTCGACCTGTACGTGCCCCGTGGGGTTCCACGTCAGGAAACGACCCGCCTGCTGACCGAACACGCCGAGTACGGGCACTGGGAGCTCGACCGGCTGACCCTGCTTCGGGACGGCAGTCGCCGCGTGCGACTGCGCCGCCGGATCATCCGCCAGGTCCGCGCGACCTGGTGACGCGGGTCCCGGAGGGCGGGACCCGCGTCATGAGGAACCGTCAGGCCGCGCTGCGCGCCCGGCGGTAGAGCACGGAGCCGGCCAGCAGCATGCCCGCGGCCAGGGGCAGTCCGGCGGCGAGGACGTCACCGGAACCCGTGGCGGCGAGTCCCCCGGCCGGGGCCGAACCGGTGCCGGTGCCGGTCCCCTGGGCGGGGTGCGGGTGCGTCACCGGGGTCACCGATCCGGTGCCGGGACCCGTACCGGGGCCCGAGCCGGGGCCGGTGGGAGTCCCGGGCTGCTGCTGCCCGGGCCCCGGACCGCCGGGGGTGCCGTTGCCGTTGCCGCCGGGACCGCCCGGGTTCCCGTTGCCGCCGGGGCCGTTCGGATTGCCGTTGCCGCCGGGTCCGTTCGGATTGCCGTTGCCGCCGGGTCCGCCCGGGTTCCCGCCGTCGCCGGGACCATCCGGGTTCCCGTGACCGCCGGGACCGCCTGGGTGCTCCGGGTGGTCCGGGTGTTCGGGGTTGCCCGGGTGCTCCGGGTTGCCCGGGTGTTCCGGGTGCCCCGGTCCGGTGTCCTCGTCGCACGGTTCGTGCGGGGTGCCCGGGTGTTCGGGGTGGTCCGGGTGCTGCGGGCGGCCCGGGCGGCCCGCGTTGTTCGTGCAGTGGTTCCCGAAGGCCGGGTTCAGGGCCCCCACCACCGTCACCGTGTTCCCGCAGGCGTTCAGCGGCGCGTCCACGGGTGCCTCTAGGGCGTTCCCGGACAGCAGTCCCGGTGAGTGCGCGGCACGGCCGGTGGCGCCGGAGTCCGCGTGTGCGTAGCCCCCTCCGAGCGCGAGCAGACCCCCCGCGGCCGCCATGGTGATCAAGGTCTTCCTGCCGGTGACCTGTACCTGTCGTCGCATCTGTACTTCGTCCCCTGGTGTGTGCGTCGTGCACGCGCACGCACGTGCACGCCCGGTCGGCGCACAGGCCGCACAGGCTCCCCCGCCTGGTACGCCGAAAGATCGTCATCGGGCCCGTAAAACCCGGCAGCCCCGGAGCGCTGGAATGCGCTCCGGGGCCGAGAACTTCAGATACGTCAGGCGTTGACGCAGGTGTTGCCGAAAGCCGGGTTCAGCAGGCCGATCACGGAGATCGAGTTACCGCAGACGTTCACGGGAACGTGGACCGGAACCTGGACGACGTTGCCGGACAGGACACCGGGCGAACCGATGGCCGCACCCTGCGCACCCGCATCGGCGACAGCCAGACCCGCACCCGCGAGAACCAGACCACCGGTGACAGCCGCAGCGGCGGCAACCTTCTTGAGCATTGTTCCTCCTAGTAGGCAAGCGCGGTCCCAGCCGCGGACCGCACCACCTGTAACGAGGAGGGATCACCGGGGCTACGAGCGTATGAGCGCATTCACTCTTCTCAGTGGATTCCGCACACCTTCCCGATTCCCGGGCGTTAGGTACGCCCCGCTCCGTCTTCCGGCCGCCTCAGGACTCGTCGATGAACCGGTCGAGCACCCGCACGCCGAACTTCAGGCCCTCCACCGGCACCCGCTCGTCCACGCCGTGGAACATCCCGGCGAAGTCCAGCTCCGGCGGAAGCTGGAGCGGCGCGAAGCCGAAGCAGCGGATGCCGAGGTCGTCGAAGGACTTCGCGTCCGTACCGCCGGAGAGCATGTACGGGACCGCGCGGGCGATCGGGTCGTGCGCCTTCAGGGCGGTCTGCATGGCGTCCACGAGCCTGCCGTCGAAGCCCGTCTCCAGCGCCTTGTCCGCGTGGACGTCCTCGCGCTTCACGCGCGGCCCGAGGATCCGGTCGAGGTCGGCGAAGAACTCCTCCTCGTAGCCCGGCAGGAAACGGCCGTCCACGTGGGCGGTGGCCTGGCCGGGGATGACGTTGACCTTGTAGCCGGCGCCGAGCATGGTCGGGGCGGCGGAGTTGCGCAGGGTCGCGCCTACCATCTTGGCGATGCCGCCGAGCTTGGCGAGCGTGGCGTCCATGTCGTCGGGGTCGAGCGGGGTGCCCAGCGCGTCCGAGAGCTCGTCCAGGAAGTGCCGGACGGTCTTGGTGACCCTGACCGGCCAGGTGTGGCGGCCCAGGCGCCCGACGGCCTCGCAGAGCTCGGTGATGGCGTTGTCGTTGTTGGTCATCGACCCGTGGCCCGCGGTGCCCTCCACCGTCAGGCGCATCCAGTGCATGCCCTTCTGGGCGGTCTCCACCAGGTACAGCCGCAGGTTCTCGTTCACGGTGAAGGAGAAGCCGCCGACCTCGCCGATCGCCTCGGTCACGCCCTCGAAGAGCCCGGGGTGCTTGTCGACGAGGTACCGGGCGCCGTAGGTGCCGCCCGCCTCCTCGTCGGCGAGGAAGGCCAGCACGATGTCGCGCGGGGGCTTGCGGCCGCTGCGCATGCGGTCGCGCACGACGGCCAGCGTCATCGCGTCCATGTCCTTCATGTCGACCGCACCGCGGCCCCACACGCAGCCGTCGGCGATCTCGCCCGCGAAGGGGTCGTAGGTCCAGTCGGCGGCGTTGGCCGGAACCACGTCGGTGTGCCCGTGGATCAGCAGCGCCGGCCGCGAGGGGTCCTCGCCCTCGATGCGCGCCACGGTCGAGGCGCGTCCCTTGTGCGATTCGAAGATCTGCGGTTCCAGCCCGACCTCGGCGAGCTGCTCGGCGACCCACTCGGCCGCCTTGCGCTCGCCGGGGCCCGAGTGGTCCCCGTAGTTGCTGGTGTCGATCCGGATGAGGTCCCGGCAGAGGTCGACGACCTCGTCCTCGCCGGTGACGTTCCTGCCCGCGCCCGATTCGCTCACGCTGCTTCCTCCCACTGATCAGTACCGAACTGACTCCATCCTCGCGCCCCGGGCCGCTTCCCCCAAGGGCGATCCCCGGCCGCAGGGGGGTGTGATCGAGGACCCCGGAATGTTTGGTAATGTTTTCCACGTCGGAACGGCCCGCGAGGGACGCGAGACAGACACCTTGTCCGGGTGGCGGAATGGCAGACGCGCTAGCTTGAGGTGCTAGTGCCCTTTATCGGGCGTGGGGGTTCAAGTCCCCCCTCGGACACCAAGCGAAAACCCCACTTCACGTGGGGTTTTCTGCGTTTGGCAGCAGTTTCGGCGCGGACGATCCCGGCAGGCGGTTCGGGATATTCTGTCCGGGTGAACGAGAATCTTCCGCCTTGTCCGAAATGTTCCTGCGAGTACACCTACGAGATGAACGCGCTCGTGGTGTGTCCCGAGTGCGGGCACGAGTGGGTGCCCGCCGAGGGGGGTGCCGAGGGGGACGGGGGCGGCGGGGAGCCGGTGGTGAAGGATGCCGTCGGGAACGTGCTGAGTGACGGTGACACCGTGACCGTGGTCAAGGCGCTCAAGGTCAAGGGCAGTCCCTCGGGGATCAAGGCCGGGACCAAGGTGCGCAACATCCGGCTCATCGACGGGGTCGACGGGCACGACATCGACTGCAAGATCGACGGCTTCGGGGCCATGCAGCTGAAGTCCAGTGTGGTCAAGAAGGCCTGAGCCGTAGCCGGATGTACGAAGAGGGGCCCCGCTGTGGCGGGGCCCCTCTTCGAGTCCGGTACGGGTGTCAGGCGCGCGGGGCGGGGATCGGGTCCTCGGCCGACTCCGCGGCCTGGTCGAGGCGGAAGGCCTCGTTGCCCAGGCCTATGCGGGCGTGCACCGCGGGGCGGCCGGAGCGCAGGAAGAGTCCGTACGCCAGGCCCACGAGGGCGGCGGCGGCGATGATGCCGGGCAGGGCCCAGCTCAGCGCGGAGCCCTCCGCGGCGCCGACCAGGACGCCGAAGTCCTTCACCGTGTAGACGGCGATGGCGAGCAGTGCGAGGCCGGCGAGGCCCGCCGAGCCGAGTCGCCAGAGCTGGGCGCCGGCGGTGCCGCGGCGGACGAAGAAGGCGATGACCGCGAAGGAGGCGGTGGCCATGAGGAGGGTCACGCCGAGGGCGCCGACGCTGCCCATCCAGGTGAACAGGTGCAGGACGGGCACGGTGGGGTCGCCGGCCGGGGTGTCGTCGGTGAAGGCGAAGGCCAGGACGACCACGACGGAGATCACGGTCTGCAGGAGCGAGCCGGTGGCGGGGGCGCCGGTGCCCGCGTTGGTGCGGCCGAAGGCGGACGGGAGCAGGCCCTCGCGGCCCATGGCGAAGGCGTAGCGGGAGACGACGTTGTGGAAGCTGAGCATCGCCGCGAACATGCCGGACACGAACAGGACGTGCAGGACGTCGGTGAAGGTGGTGCCCAGGCGGCTCTCGGTGAGCTGGAAGAGCAGGCCGGGGCCGGCCTCGGCGGAGGCCTTGACCACCTCTCCGGGGCCGGTGGCCACGGAGAGGGCCCAGGCGCTGAGGGCGAAGAAGAGGGCGACGAAGCCGACGGCGAGGAACATCACCCGGGAGACGACGATGTGCGGCTTGCTGGTCTCCTCGGCGTACACCGGGGACTGCTCGAAGCCGACGAAGGCGGCGATGCAGAAGCACAGGGCGGTGCCCAGGCCCGCGCCGGTGAGGGTCTCGGGGTTGAAGGCGTGGAGGGAAAGGCCTTCGGGGCCGGGCTTGCCGAGGGCGGCGACGTCGAAGACGACGACGAGGAGGACCTCGATGAGCAGGAGGACGCCGAGCACCTTGGCGTTGAGGTCGATCTTCAGCCAGCCGAGCGCGCCGGTGAGGACGACGGCGGCCAGGGCCGGTATCCACCAGGCGAGTTCGGTGTCGAGGTAGGTGGCGAAGAGGCCGGAGATCTCGAAGCCGAGGATGCCGTAGACGCCGACCTGCATGGCGCTGTAGGCGACGAGGGCGACGTACGAGGCGCCCGCGCCGGCGGTGGGGCCGAGCCCGCGCGCGATGTAGGCGTAGAAGGCGCCGGCGTTGTGGACGTGGCGGCTCATCTCGGCGTAGCCGACGCTGAAGAGGGCGAGGACGGCGCCGAGGATCACGAACAGCAGGGGCTGTCCGACGATGCCCATGACCCCGAAGGTGGTGGGCATGACGCCCGCGACGACCATCAGGGGCGCGCTCGCGGCGAGCACGGAGAGCAGCAGGCCCGCGGTGCCGAGGCGGTCGGCGCGCAGGGCGCGGTCCTGGCCCTTGTACGTACGGATCTCGGCCTGGCCGGCCTGGCCGGCCGGGTCGGTGAGCGTGGTGGATCTGCCCGTCGGCATGGCGGGTGTCCTTTCGGGGCGGGGACTGGGCGGCACGTGCTGGGCTGAGCGGACGTACTGAGCGGTGCTGAGCGGGACGTGTCGAGCGGGGCCGGGCTGGGGTCAGGCGGTGCCGAGCGCGGCGCTGCGTGCGGCGAGGAAGGCCTTGTGCGGGTCGCGGTCCGGGTAGGACCAGGGGGCCTGGGTGGCGTGGCTGCCGATGCGCTGGAAGAGGGCGGCGGCCTCGGCGGGGCGGCCCTCGCAGAGCTTGGCGTGGGCGAGGAAGTTGAGGTCCACCCGGTTGCGGGGGTGGTCCTCGCGCTCCCACTCCAGCCACCAGTCGAAGGCGGAGCGCAGTACCTGGCGGGCGCGGCGGCCGGACCAGTGCTCGGCTCCGGCGTCGGGGCCGTGGCCCTGCCCGGCGGCGAGGACGCGGTAGCGCTCGGCGTGGGCGATGACGGGGAGGACGGCGAGCGGGGAGTCGGCCGGGGACTCCTCGGCGGCCCAGGCGGCGAAGTCGTAGACCTCGTGGAGCGGGTCGTGGCCGGCGGCGGGGGCCCGTTCGGCCAGTCGGGAGACCATCAGGTGGTGGGCGTGGTGGTGTTCGCGGTGGCGGGCCCGGACCTGGTCGAAGTGGCGGCTGAACTCCTCTTCGGTGCCGAAGGCGCGGGTGAGGAGCAGCAGGCCGAGCCAGGGGGTGGGGTCGGCCGGGAGCAGGGCCGCGGCGCGCCGGCAGGCCTCCTCGGCGGCCTCGGGGGTGCCCTTGCGGCGCAGGGCGCCGAAGACGGCCGCGCAGGCGAGGAGGGTGACGGCGTCGGCGCTCTCCGGTTCGGCGAGGAGCCATTCGCGCGCCCAGGCGGTGGCGGCCGGGGTTTCGGCGAGGACCACGAGGCGGTGTCCCCGGCGGTCCCAGTCGTCCCCGGTGGCGACCAGGAGGGAGCGGGCCTTGGCCCAGCGGCCCTGGGTGAACTGGGCGCGGACGTCGACGAGTTCCGTGTCGCAGAGGGCCGGGTCGAAGAGCTGGGCGTCCCGCTTGCGGGCGCGGCCGAGGGGCGGCGGAGGGGGCGACATCCGCGGGTTTCCCTCCAGGACGCGGGCGGTTGGACGGTTTGGCTGGAAGATCACGCACAGCAAAGCGGTAGGCACAGCTCCGCGTCAAGGTCCAGTCCACCGGGTGGCTCGTTTCAACTGGTCTTCCGAGCGGCCGAGTTGGCGGCCTTGTTCCGGTTCGCGGCATGTTTCCGGCGGGACCTGTCCCGGGCCGGTCCGGGGCAGTCCGGGCCGGTCCGGGTGGTGCGCAGGACCGTAGGCCGGGATCCATGACGAGCCGCGCGGACCTTCCCCCCGGGGAGTTCGCCTTCCCGGGGCCGCTGCGCGACCAGCTGGTGGCGGCCGTCCTGAGCGGCGCCGAGACGACGACCACGGGAGTCCCGGCCGACCACGAGGCGGCCGGGGACCCGCCGCCCGTGGCGGGCGAGCGGATGCCGGTCGTGGACTCCGCGGGACGTCCGGCGGGTGTCCCGGAGGTGACGGACGTACGGGTCCTGCGGCTCGCGGACGTGGACCCGCGGCACGCGCCGGCCGAGGGCGGGGGATTCGCTTCAGTGGCCGAATGGCGCTCCGTGCACGAGGAGTTCCGGCAGGGACCGCAGATGCGGGAGGCCGCCGGCGACCCGCGGTTCACGGTCGACGACGACACCCCGGTCGTGGCGGAGCGGTTCCGCCCGGTGACCCGCCCGCCCTAGGGGGTCAGGCGACGGCTGCGGCCGCCGCGCGGCCGGCGGCCCGGCCGGAGAAGATGCAGCCGCCGAGGAACGTGCCCTCCAGGGCCCGGTAGCCGTGGACCCCGCCGCCGCCGAAGCCGGCGGCCTCGCCCGCCGCGTAGAGGCCCGGGAGGGGTTCTCCCGTGGCGGTCAGGACGCGGGAGGAGAGGTCGGTCTCCAGGCCGCCCAGGGACTTGCGGGTCAGGATCGAGAGCCGGACGGCGATCAGCGGGCCGGCCGCGGGGTCCAGGATCCGGTGCGGGGCGGCGGTGCGGATCAGCTTGTCGCCGAGGTACTTGCGGGCGCCGTGGATCGCGGTGACCTGGAGGTCCTTGGTGAAGGGGTTGGCGATCTCCCGGTCGCGGGAGACGATCTCGCGGCGGACGGTCTCCTCGTCGAGGAGTCCGTCCTTGGTGATCGCGTTCATGCCGCGCACCAGCGCGGAGAGGTCCTTCTCGACCACGAAGTCGGCGCCGTTGTCCATGAAGGCCTTCACCGGGCCGGGGACGGCCTGGCGCGCCCGGTCGATGACCCCGCGGACCGACTTGCCCGTCAGGTCCGGGTTCTGCTCGGACCCGGAGAGCCCGAACTCCTTGCCGATGATGCGCTGGTTGAGGACGAACCAGGTGTGGTCGTGCCCGGTCTTCATGATGTGGTCGAGGGTGCCGAGGGTGTCGAAGCCCGGGAACAGCGGTACGGGCAGCCGCTTGCCGGTGGCGTCCAGCCAGAGCGAGGACGGGCCGGGCAGGATGCGGATGCCGTGCTTGGACCAGATCGGGTTCCAGTTCTCGATGCCCTCGGTGTAGTGCCACATCCGGTCCTTGTTGATGTGGCTGGCGCCCGCCCCCTCCGCGATGCCCAGCATCAGGCCGTCCACGTGGGCCGGGACCCCGGAGAGCAGCCGTGCGGGCGGGGTGCCGAGGCGGGCCGGCCACTGGGCCCGTACGAGCTCGTGGTTGCCGCCGATGCCGCCGGTGGTCACGATCACGGCCTGGGCGCGCAGCGAGAACTCCCCGGTGGCCTCGCGGCCGCTGGCGGTGCCGCGCACGGCGTCGGAGGGGGCCAGGACCTCTCCGGTCACGGTGTCGAGGGTGCCCGCGGTACGGGACAGCCCGGTGACCCGGTGGCGGAACTTCAGCTGGACCAGCCCGCGGGCCACCCCGGCCCGGACCCGGCGTTCGAAGGGCTCCACGAGGCCGGGGCCGGTGCCCCAGGTGATGTGGAAGCGGGGGACGGAGTTGCCGTGGCCGTTGGCGTCGTAGCCGCCGCGCTCCGCCCAGCCGACGACGGGGAAGAAGCGGACGCCCTGGGCGTGCAGCCAGGGGCGCTTCTCGCCGGCCGCGAAGTCCACGTAGGCCTCGGCCCAGCGGCGCGGCCAGGCGTCCTCCTCGCGGTCGAAGCCGGCGGTGCCGCTCCAGTCCTGGAGGGCCAGCTCGCGGGTGTCCTTGATCCGCATGCGGCGCTGTTCGGGCGAGTCGACGAAGAACAGGCCGCCGAAGGACCAGTGGGCCTGGCCTCCTATGGACTGTTCGGGCTCCTGGTCGAGCAGGATGACCTTGCGGCCGGCGTCGACGAGCTCGGCGGTGGCCACGAGGCCCGCGAGCCCGGCCCCGATCACGATCACGTCTGCGTCGTACGTCATGTGGAACCCGTCCTCCGTCGGTGGTGGGGCGATCCTTTGCTACGGAGCGGTAACCAGTCAACAGGAGCGGAGGGATCACGGCATGAGCGCGGCCGACGAGGTACTGGACGTGGTGGACCGGGAGGACCGGGTGACGGGGCGCGCCCCGCGGGGCGAGGTGTACGCGGCCGGGCTGATCCACCGCTGCGTGTTCGTGCTGGCGAGGGACGGGCAGGGGCGGATCTTCACGCACCGGCGGACGGACTCGAAGCTGGTCTTCCCGTCGTTCTACGACATGTTCGTGGGCGGGGTGGTCGGCGCCGGGGAGAGCTACGCGCAGGCCGCCCTGCGGGAGGCCGAGGAGGAGCTGGGGGTGTCGGGGCTGGGGCGGCCCGAGCCGCTGTTCAAGTTCCTGTACGAGGGCCCGGGCGGGGCCTGGTGGAGCTACGTGCACGAGGTCCGCTGCGAGCTGCCGGTCCGGCCGCAGGTCTCGGAGGTGGCCTGGCACGCGTGGCTCCCCGAGGAGGAGGTGGCGCGGCGGGTCGCGGATGGCTCCTGGCCGTGGGTGCCGGACGGGCTGGAGGCGTACCGCAGGCTGCTGGAGTTCCGGGGCGCGGGTCCCGGTGGTACCGGGGCTGCTCAAGGCGACGGGTCCGGTCCGGACGGCGGCGGGGCCGCTCCGGACAGGGGCGGGTCCGCTCCGGGGGCCGCCTGAGCAGGACGCCAGTAGATTGGGCGGGTGATCGACTTCGTCAAGGACGTGCGGCTGTGGTTCGCACCGGCACGCGTGAGGGACGAGGGCGAGACCCCCGACTACCGCTTCTCGCTGGCCAACGAGCGGACCTTCCTGGCCTGGATCAGGACCGCCCTGGCCCTGATCGGCGGCGGGTTCGCCGTGGACCAGTTCCTGCCCGACCTGCGGTGGGCGGTGCGCGTGGCGATGGCCTTCGCGCTGCTCGCCGTGGGCGCTGCCTGCGCGCTGCGCGCGGTGAACCACTGGGTGCGGTGCGAGCGGGCGATGCGGCGCGGCGAGGACCTGCCGATGTCCCGGTTCCCGGTGGTACTGAGCCTGGGGGTCGGGCTGGTCGCGGTGGCGATGGTGGTCGTGGTCCTGCTGGGCTGGACGAAGGGGCGGTGACGGGGCGGTGAGCGCCCCGGCCGACGCCGCCGACCGCGAGGGCCCCCGGGGCCGCGACGCGGGGCTGCAGCCCGAGCGGACCCGGCTCGCGTGGCGGCGTACGACCCTGTCCTGCGCGGTGGTGGCCGTACTGGCCCTGCGGCAGGCCCTGCACGGGTCCGGCTCCCTGGTGGCGGTGTGCGGGGTCGCGGTGATCGCGCTGCTCTGGCTGGCCTTCACGGGGGTGGCGCACCGGCGGGTGCGGGAGCTGACGGCGGCGCGGCCGGCCGGACTGGCGGTGGGTGTGGCGCTGGCCACGGCGGCGTGCACGGTGGGCCTCGCGGTGTGCGCGGTGGCGCTCATGGTGTGAGTCCCCGGTCCCCCGTCCCGCGTCCCTAGTCCCCCGTCCCCGGTCCCCCGTCCCCGGTCCCGATGCCGACCGGCCCGCGCCCGGCGGCCGACCGGCCCGCGCCCGGCGGCCGACCGGCCCGCGCCCCGTCGGCCGTTGGACCGGCCTTTCCCGACATACGCCCCTAATGGCGGACACATCGGTGGATTCAGGGTGTACCTCCACTATCCTCGGCCGTCATGACGACCATGCACCAGGAACACCCCACGCACGAGCACTCCCACGGCGCCGACTGCGGCCACACCCCGGTCCAGCACGGTGACCACGTCGACTACGCGCACGACGGCCACCTGCACCGCGAGCACGGCGGCCACTGGGACGAGTGCGAGCCCGCCGGTCACGCCGAACACTCCGCCCACGCGCACGCGCACGGCACGGACTGCGGGCACGAATCCGTCCAGCACGGCGATCACGTCGACTTCCTGCACGACGGGCACCGGCACGCCGAGCACGACGGTCACTACGACGACCACTGACGCACCCTCCCCTCCCCCCGCGGCCCGGTGACTGGCAGGATGCCGAAAGCCCGTCACCGCGACCCGGGGAGAGCGCAGATGCCCGCCGAAGAGCCGTACCTCGTCCAGCCCGCACCCGGGGTCTTCGCCTACGTGCAGCCGGACGGCGGCTGGTGCCTGAACAACGCCGGCTTCGTGACCGGCGGCGGCCGGACGCTGCTCGTCGACACGGCGGCCACCGAGCGGCGGGCGCTGGCCCTGCGCGCGGCCGTACTGGCCGCCGGGGCGCCGCTCCCCCGCACGGTGGTCAACACCCACCACCACGGGGACCACACCTACGGAAACGGCGTGTTCGCCCCGGAGGCGCTGGTCCTGGGGCACGAGAACGCCCGGTCCGAGCAGATCGCCGCCGGGCGCCAGCTGGAGCTGATCTGGCCGGCGACCGATTTCGGCGCGCTGGACCTCACCGCGCCCGATCTGACGTACCGCGACCGGATGACCGTGTACGTCGGGGAGACCGAGGTACGGGTCCTGCACCCGGGCGTCGCGCACACCACGGGCGATTCCATCGTCTGGCTGCCCGAGCAGCGGATCGTCTTCACCGGTGACCTGGTCTTCGCCGAGGGCACGCCGTTCCTGGCGATGGGCTCGCTGGCCGGTTCGCTGCGGGCGCTGGAGCTGCTGCGCTCGCTGGGCGCGGAGACGGTCGTGCCGGGACACGGCCCGCTGACGGATCCCGGCGCGTACGAGGCCACCGAGCGCTACCTGCGGTACGTGGCCGAGCTGGCCCGGGAGGGCCTCGCGAAGGGGCTGACCCCGCTGGAGGCGGCCCGGGAGACCGATCTCGGGGAGTTCGCCGGCTGGCGGGAGAGCGAGCGGCTGGTGGCGAACCTGCACCGGGCGTACGCGGAGCTGGCCGGGGAGCCCGAGGGGGTTCCGCTGGACATCCTGGCGGTGCTGCGGGACATGACGGTGATGAACGGCGGAACGCCGATCCTCTGCCACGCCTGACCGGGCGGGACGCCGATCCTCTGCCACGCCTGACCCGGCGGGGCCCCGGTCCTACGCCACGCCTGACCCGGCGGGGCAGGGCCACGCGGGGCGGACCCGTGCACTCCGCACCCTCCACCCACTGGACGGCATACCGACTGGTCGGCATGATGGTGCGCGTCCGTTCCGTCGTCGTCAACTCCGCACGGAGGCGCGCACCATGACCTCAGCCCCCTCCCCCGCCCCTCCCGGCCCGCGCGGGCTCGATCTGGAGCGGCTGCGCGGCCATCTCGACCGGGCGCTGCCGGGCCTCGTGGCCGGGCCGCTGACCGGCCGGCTGATCGAAGGCGGCCGCTCGAACCTCACGTACGAGGTGGGCGACGGGAGCTCCCGCTGGGTGGTGCGCCGGCCGCCGCTGGGGCACGTACTGGCCACCGCGCACGACATGCGGCGCGAGCACCGGGTCATCGCGGCGCTGCACGGCACCGCGGTGCCGGTGCCCGGGGCGCTGCTGCTGTGCGAGGACGAGGCCGTGCTGGGCGCGCCGTTCTACGTGATGGAGTACGTGGACGGGGTGCCGTTCCGGACGGCCGAACAGCTCGCCGCGATCGGCCCCGAGCGGACCCGGCGGGCGGTGCTGGGCCTGGTGGACACCCTGGTCGAGCTGCACGCCGTGGACCCCGGGGCGGTGGGCCTGGGCGACTTCGGGCGGCCCGAGGGGTTCCTGGACCGGCAGCTGCGCCGCTGGGGCAAGCAGCTCGCGGCGTCGCGGGGGCGGGAGCTCGCCGGGATCGACGAGCTGCACGGAGCCCTCGGGCGCGCCCTGCCCGGCTCCCCCGCGCCGACGGTGGTGCACGGGGACTTCCGGCTCGACAACGTGCTGGTCGGAGCGTCCGCGTCCGGCACCGATGAGATCCGGGCGGTGCTCGACTGGGAGATGTCCACGCTGGGCGATCCGCTGACGGACCTCGGGCTGCTGGTGATGTACAGCTCCGACCTGGGGCTGACCGACTCCCCGGTCAGCACGACCAGTGCGGCTCCCGGCCATCCGGCGCCCGCCGAGCTGATCGAGCGGTACGCGGCCCGCTCGGGCCGGGACGTCTCGCAGGTCGCCTGGTACACGGCCTTCGCCTGGTTCAAGCTCGCCGTGATCCTCGAAGGCATCCACTACCGCTTCACGCTCGGGCAGACCGTCGGCGCGGGCTTCGACCGGATCGGCGAGCTGGTCCCGGTCTTCATCGAGCACGGTCTGACCACACTCCGGCAACCGCACGAAGGCTGAGGAACCCCCGATGGACTTCGCATTCGACGCCCGCACCGAAGAACTCCGCGGACGGCTCCTCGCGTTCATGGAGGAACACGTCCACCCGGCGGAAGCCGTCGCCGCCGAGCAGCGCGCCCGGCTGGCCTCGCCCTGGGACACCCCGGCCGTGGTGGGTGAGCTGAAGGCCGAGGCGCGCCGCCAGGGGCTCTGGAACCTCTTCTTGCCGGATGCCGAGTACGGCGCCGGGCTGACGAACCTCCAGTACGCCCCGCTCGCCGAGATCACCGGGCGCAGCCCGCACCTGGCGCCGACGGCCACGAACTGCGCGGCCCCGGACACCGGGAACATGGAGCTGCTCTCGCAGTTCGGGAACGAGGAGCAGAAGAAGCAGTGGCTGGAGCCGCTGCTGGCCGGGGAGATCCGGTCCGCGTTCGCGATGACCGAACCGGACGTGGCCTCCTCGGACGCCACGAACATCGAGACCCGCATCGAGCGTTCCGCGAGCGGCGACGGGGCCGACGAGTACGTGATCACGGGCCGCAAGTGGTTCATCTCCGGAGCCATGAACCCGGACTGCAAGATCTTCATCGTCATGGGCAAGACCGACCCCGGGGGCGCCGATCCGCGCCGCCAGCAGTCCATGATCCTGGTCCCCCGGGACACTCCGGGGGTCGAGATCCGGCGCGCGATGACGGTGTACGGGTACGAGGACCACGACCACGGCGGCCACGCCGAGGTCGTCTTCGACGGGGCCCGGGTCCCGGCGGGGAACCTGATCGGCGAGGAGGGCGGCGGCTTCGCCATCGCCCAGGCCCGCCTCGGGCCGGGGCGGATCCACCACTGCATGCGGCTCATCGGCATGGCGGAGCGGGCCATCGAGCTGATGTGCCGGCGCGCGGTGGGCCGTACCGCCTTCGGCAAGGAGCTGGCCGCGCAGGGCGTCGTACAGAACTGGATCGCGGACGCCCGGGTCACCGTGGAGCAGCTGCGGCTGCTGGTGCTGAAGACGGCCTGGCTGATGGACACGGTCGGCAACCGGGGGGCGCACACCGAGATCCAGGCCATCAAGATCGCGACCCCGCGGGCGGTGGTGCGGATCCTGGACGACGCGGTGCAGCTGCACGGCGCGGGCGGGGTGAGCCAGGACTTCCCGCTGGCCGAGCTGTGGGCGGCGGCCCGGACGCTGCGCCTGGCGGACGGACCGGACGAGGTGCACCAGCGCTCACTGGCACACCGGGAGCTGAAGCGGTACCGCTGACCTGCCACGGCGGCCGGCCCGGACCGGCCGTGGGCGCGGCCGCGGGCCCCCCGGACCCCGGGGGTCCCCGCGGGGCGCGGGCGGCCCGCCCCAGGGGGGGGGATTTAAAAAAAAA